>DHHE01000207.1:0-3463 GCA_002403115.1 bacterium UBP2_UBA4780
TGAAGGCCCTGTCCCAGAAGATCATGCTGGAGGGCGTCATCCAGGGCAACAAGCCCGAGGAGAAGGTGGTGCGCCTCAAGGCCGAGTTCGACAAGGCCGACGCCCGGACCGGACCGCTTTTGAAGGCCATCCTGGCCCAGTGGTACTGGCACTACTACAACCGCAACCGCTGGCGGTTCGTGGGCCGGACCCAGACCCAGGAGATGAGCGAGAACGACTTCACCACCTGGGACCTGAGGAAGATCTTCTCCGAGATAGACTCCCTCTATCAGGACGTGCTCCGGGAGAAGAGCCTGCTGGCCAACATCCCGGTCACGGAATTCATGGACTTTCTCG
This sequence comes from bacterium UBP2_UBA4780, assembly GCA_002403115.1. Taxonomy (GTDB): domain Bacteria; phylum Edwardsbacteria; class AC1; order AC1; family EtOH8; genus UBA8901. The sequence continues at coordinate 337 of DHHE01000207.1, forward strand.
AGCCGGGGACCATGCCGGACGCCTACCGCCCCACCCTCTACGACTTCATCGGCCACGAGGCGCTGATTTTCTACACCAGCGCCGAGCAGGCGGCCGCCATGCCGGAGGACGCCTTCGAGATCGACGCCGCCTCGGACGCCTTCGGCCCGCTCGCCAGATTTCTGGCCTATACTCCGGCCACCGAGGACACCGCCTCGCCCAAGTACAAGGCTGTCAGGCTCTACCAGTCGCTGCTGGCCATGCATCTGGGGAAGAACAACCTTGACGCCCTGGCCGACCTGGACCTGATGCGGCTGGCCTACGTCAAGAACAACGGATTCGGAGAGGACAGGAATAAAGCATACATCCGAAGGCTGGAGGAAGCCCTTGGGAAATACGGCGGCAGCGACGCGGCCGGCATGGCCTACTACCATCTGGCCCGGGCCTGGGGCGAGGAGGACGACCTGGCCAAGGCCCGCGCTTTGGCCTCGGAGGGGTTCAAGAAGCATCCCAAAACGTTCGGCGGCCAATCGTGCCAGGCCTATCTCACCGAGATCGAAAGCAAGACCCTGTCCCTGACCGGCGAGCGCAGCCTGCCGCAGAAGGCCTCCAAGCTCCAGGTGAGGTACAAGAACTTCACCAAGATCCACTTCCGGGCGGTGGCCGACGACTGGGACCGCTTCATGGGGAAGAAGTGGAGCTACCCCTACAGCCTGGAGGAGAAGGACATGGCCGCGCTGCTGGAAAGGAAGCCGGCCAGGGAATGGAGCGTTGAACTGGAACCGACCAGCGACTACAAGGAACGCACCGTCGAGACGGACCTGCCGCAGTTGAGGCCGGGTTACTACCGGGTCTTCGCCAGCTGGCAGCCGGATTTCAAGGCCTCGACCATGGTCCAGCACACCTGGCTGTGGGTCTGCGACTACACCCTGGTGGCCCGGATGGGCGACGGCAACATCGACGTCCTGGTCCTGGAGGCCGAGAGCGGGGAGCCGGTGCCCGGGGCCGAGCTGACCATGGTCCACCGCGACAACGAGTATTACCGGTACGGTGAAAAGAAGAAGACCGACGAGCAGGGCCGGGCGGTGTTCGAGTCCGGCGGGCGTTACTGGGACAAGCACCTGCTGCTGCGCCATGACAAGCAGGAACTTTTCGACGCCAACCACGTCAGCTCCTATCCCCACTCGCCCATATCCCCTGACGACCGGACGGTGCTGTTCACCGACCGATCGCTCTACCGGCCGGGACAAACCATACACTTCAAGGGGATCTGCGTCCATGTGGACCAGGAGGGGGGCAACTACTCGGTCCTGCCGGGCAGGAAGGTCTCGGTATACTTCCGGGACGCCAATTACCAGGAGGTCGGCCGGCAATCGCTGGCCGCCAACGATTTCGGAAGCTTCTCGGGAACCTTCACCGCGCCCGAGGGCAGGCTGACCGGACTGATGTACATTTACGTCGACCATCCGCTGGAGGGCTCGGCCCAGTTCCGGGTGGAGGAGTACAAGAGGCCCAAATTCTACGTGGAACTGGAGAAGCCCAAGGCGGCCTCCCGGCTGGGCGACAGCGTCTCTGTGTCCGGGACGGCCATGGGGTACAACGGGGCGCCGGTGGACGGGGCCGAGGTCCGCTATCGGGTGCGGCGGGTGGTGCGCTGGCCGTGGTGGTGGTTCTGGTGGCGGGCTCCCCGGGAGGAGAAATCCCAGGAGATAGCCCACGGCCGCATCCGCACCGGGGCCGACGGGACCTTCCGGATGACGTTCTTCGCCAAACCCGATCTGTCGGTCTCCCAGAAGGACGATCCCAGCTTCCAGTTCTCACTGAACGCCGACGTCACCGCCTCGGACGGGGAGACAAGGTCGGGCGAAGCCTCGGTGACACTGGGCTACAAGGCGCTGGCCCTCATGATGCGGGCCGACGAGGATATCCAGCAGAACCAGAGCTTCGACCTGGTGGTCAACACCCAGACCCTGGACGGGAACCCGATTCCCGCCGAGGGAAGGGTCGTCGTTAACCGCCTCAGGGAGCCGGCGGAGCCGGTCCCGGGAAAGCTTTGGAGCTACGATTACTGGTGGTATTCCCCGATGGAGTTAGGATCCGGCGACGGTGTCCAGAAGGAGTTCGGGCCGGACTGGAAGACCTGGCCGGTCGACCGGGCGGTCCAGGAGCTCAAGTTCTCAACATCCAAGACGAACCCGGAAACGCTCCGGTTGAAGCTCCAGGCGGGCCTCTACCGGCTGGAGTGCGTCTCCCGCGACCAGTTCGGCAAGGAGGTGCGCTCGCCCCTGCCGCTGATGGTCATGCCGGACTGGGCCAACCGGAAGTTCTCCCTGAAGCTTCCGTCCATAGCCAAGCTCCAGAACCGGACGGTGGAGGTGGGGGGGCAGGCCAGGGTTCTGTGGGGCACCGGCTATTCCCAGGGCCGGTCGCTGGTGGAGATCGAGCACAAAAGGAAGGTTGTCAATCGCTACTGGACCGACAGGGGCGCCACCCAGCACAGCTTTGCCATCCCGGTGCGCGAGGAGCACCGCGGCGGCTTCACCGCCCGGGTCACCCAGGTGAGGGAGAACCGGGCCTACACCCACAGTTTGCACGTGGACGTGCCCTGGGACAACAAGGAGCTGGAGATAACGGCCGAAACCTTCCGCGACAAGCTCCAGCCCGGGGAGAAGGAGACCTGGAAGTTCAGGATCAAAGGAAAAAAGAAGGACCTGGCCCCTCGACTAAGCTCGGGGCAAGTCTTGGCCGAGATGGCGGCCAGCCTCTACGACTTCTCGCTGGACCAGTTCTATCCCCATTCCTGGGCCGGGCTGAACTTCTTCTACCGGGATTACAGCGTCTACAGCAGCGTATTCGCCAACGGCGCCCAGTCCTACAACACCTGGCGCGACGGCTGGAACCAGTATTACGGTTATCCGACCATCACCTACACCCATTTCCCGTCCAGCGTGGTGGACAACCTGTTCTACTACGGCTACGCCCGCTACCGGGGCGGCGGGCCGGCGGACTCGCCCAGCCGGATGAAGTCGGCCGGCGCCCGGGACGAGATGGCCCTGGAATCGGCCGCCGCGCCGCCGGCGCCGGCCATGGCCGCGCCGGCCACCGGCGATGCCACGGTTACAGGGGTGGTGAAGAAGGCCGAAGGCGA
>DHHE01000207.1:3514-4922 GCA_002403115.1 bacterium UBP2_UBA4780
TGGTCGAAAAGGACGGCTCTGTCAGCATCTCCTTCACCATGCCCGAGGCCCTGACCAAGTGGAAGCTGCTGGGCCTGGCCCACACCACCGACTGCCAGAGCGGACTGTACACCGGCTACACCATCACCCAGAAGGAGCTGATGGTCCAGCCCAACGCCCCGCGCTTCCTGCGCGAGGGCGACGAGATCTGGTTCACCGCCAAGGTCCAGAACGTGTCCGACAAGGAGCAGAAGGGCACGGTCCAGCTGAACTTCCGCGATCTGTTCTCGGACAAGCCGGCGGACGCCGCCTTGGGCCTTAAGACGACGGCCTACCAGTTCAAGCTCAAGCCCAGGTCCTCCGAGGGCTTCTCCTGGCGCATCAAGGTGCCCAAGGGTCAGGGGCCGCTGGCGTATACCGTCGTCGCCAAGAGCAAGCAGTTCTCGGACGGCGAGGCCGGGGCGGTGCCGGTGCTGACCTCGCGCATCTTCATCACCGAGTCGGTGCCGCTTTGGATCCGCGGCCCCGGGGAGAAAAAGTTCGCCTTCGACCGGCTCAAGCAGATAGGAAAGTCCGAGACCTTCGACCCCTACCGGCTGACGGTCCAGGTGGCCTCCAACCCCTCGTGGTACGCGGTCCAGGCCCTGCCATACCTGATCGAGTTCCCCTTCGAGTGCTCGGAGCAGGTGTTCAACCGGCTCTACGCCAACTCGCTGGCCGGGCACATCGCCAATTCCGATCCCAAGATTCGCAAAGTCTTCGACCAGTGGAAAGGCACGGACGCCCTCAAGTCCAATCTGGAGAAGAACCAGCAGCTTAAGAGCGTCATGCTGGAGGAGACGCCCTGGGTGCTCCAGGCCCAAAGCGAGTCCCAGTCCAAGCGCAACGTGGGGTTGCTGTTCGAGGAGAACACCCTCAAGGCCAACATCGGCTCGGCCTACGGGAAGCTCGAGGCCATGCAGCTCTCGAACGGCGCCTGGCCCTGGTTCCCGGGCGGCCGGCCCGACCCCTACATCACCCTGTACGTGGCCGCCGGTTTCGCCAGGCTGCGCCATCTGGGGGCCAAGCCGGACATGGCCATGCCGCTTAAGTCGCTGGATTACCTGGACAGGTGGATCAGGGATTACTACGACCGCATCAGGGACAAGTCCCAAAACCACCTTTCGCCCACCATCGCCTTCTACCTCTACGGACGCAGCTTCTACCTCAAGGACAGGGCCGTCTCCGCCCACAACAAAGTGGCGGTGGACTATTTCCTGAAGCAGGCCGGGCAGTACTGGCTGGACCTGAACTCCCGCATGAGCCAGGGCTACCTGGCGCTGGCGGTGCACCGCTTCGGCGACAAAAAGCTGGCCCGGGGCATCATGGCCTCCATTAAGGAGCGCAGCGTAGCCTCGGAGGAGATGGGCCGGTTCTGGCGCGAGGACGA
>DHHE01000207.1:4991-6896 GCA_002403115.1 bacterium UBP2_UBA4780
GCAGACCCAGCACTGGCGGACCACCAAGGCCACGGCCGACGCGGTCTACGCCCTGCTGCTGCGCGGCTCGGAGTGGCTGAAGTCGGACCAGCTGGTGGAGGTGCGCCTGGCCGACCTGCTGGTCACCGCCGACAGGGCTTCGACTTCGCTCAGCCCAGGGGTGGAGGCCGGCACCGGGTTCTACGAGAAGGCCTACCTTGGCCCGGAGATCAAGCCCGAGCACTCGGAGATCACGGTCACCAAGCGCGACAAGGGCATAGCCTGGGGAGGGGTCCACTTCCAGTACTTCGAGGACATGGGCCGGGTGACCCCGCACAAGACCAACCTGTCGCTCGAAAAAACACTGTTCGTAAACAGGGACACCAAGAAGGGCCGGGTCATCGAACCGGTCACCGGACCGCTCGATGTGGGCGACCTGGTCACCTGCCGCATCGTGCTGCGGGTGGACAGGGACATGGAGTACGTCCACCTCAAGGACCTGCGGGGGAGCGGCCTGGAGCCGGTCAACGTGCTGTCGCACTATAAGTACCAGGACGGCCTGGCCTACTACGAGTCCACCCGGGACGCGGCCAGCCACTTCTTCATCGACTACCTGCCCAAGGGGACCTACGTCTTCGAGTACCAGCTGCGGGTGCAGCTTAGGGGGCGATACCAGAGCGGCCTGGCCGAGATCCAGTGCATGTACGCCCCGGAGTTCAACAGCCACTCGGGCAGCGTCTGGATGGAGGTCAAATAGGCCGACGATACTTTACTTTCACCGGGGGCCGGAGCGAACCGCTCCGGCCCCCATGTTGCCCATGTTGCCCCTTGACATTGTACCCCAATTGTGCTACAATCCACATCGGCTACAATGGAGGAGGACGATGTCGAAGACCGCGATTATCAGGGCCAGGGTTGAGCCAAGCCTCAAGGAAGGCGCAGAACGGATATTCCGCCGCCTGGGAGTATCCACCACTCAGGCCATAGCCATGTTCTACAAGCAGGTGGCGCTGCGCCAGGGGCTGCCCTTCGAGGTGGCCATACCGACCAAGAAGACCAGGCGGACGTTCCAAGCCACCGACGCCGGCCGCGATGTGGTCCTCTGTCGCGATGCCGGGGACATGTTCAAAAAACTGGGGATCTGATGCTCAAGCCGGCCTACACCAGGCAGTTCCAGCGGGACATCAAGTTGGCCAAAAGGCGCGGCAAGAACCTGACGAAGCTGAGGCTGGTGGCGCAGACCCTAGTAGAGGGAGATAGGCTGGACCCCATCCACCGGGACCACAAGTTGGTTGGCGAATTCATCGGACGAAGGGAGTGCCACATCGAGTCTGACTGGCTGCTGGTCTATAAAATACAGGGCGACCTCATTATTTTCGAACGAACGGGAAGCCACTCCGACCTGTTAGAGTGACAGGCCGCCGGAGAAGACCAAGGGGCCGGGGCGGTTCGCTCCGGCCCCTTCCGGTTTTGCCATTTCGAGCGCGGCTTGCGGCGCGGCCAACCGTACGTTTCCGCTTGACATGATGGCCAGGATGAAATAAACTAACAAGCGGAGCGGAAAGCCATGGAGATAGTGGACATACACGGCCGGCCCGGGATCTTCGAGCGGGCGGTTGAATTCTTCTGGAGGCAGTGGGGCAGCCAGAAGAATCACGAGTTCTACCGCGACGCCATGCTCCATTCCAAGGAGCCTGGCAGGCTGCCCAAGTTCTACCTGGCCCTGGAGGAGGGCACGATCCTGGGCTCCAGCGCGCTTTTGACCAACGACCTTGTCAGCCGCCACGACCTGATGCCCTGGGTGGGCTGCCTCTACGTGATCCCCGAAGCCCGGGGCCGCAGGCTGGGCGGCAGGTTGCTGGACCACGCCGCGGCCGAGGCCGGGAGGATGGGGTACGAGTCGGTCTACCTGTGCACCGACCTCGA
>DHHE01000223.1:0-386 GCA_002403115.1 bacterium UBP2_UBA4780
ACGCCGCGCGGGCCGCGTGACAACGCCTCGGAGCCGCCGCCGGTGGGGGCGGGCGTGTCCCTGGCTGCAGAGAACAATGGAAAAAAGCTGGCCGAGGATTACCGGGAGGGGATCGGGCAGGGCCAGTGCTGGCGCTTTCAGGTGGAATGCGGCCTGGCGGGCGAGGTCTTGTTGTCCTGGCGCGAGGAGGGCCAAAGGGAGGGCTGGCAGTACGCGGTCTACGACGTGGAGGCGGGGAGGCCCGTATCCGGCGGCGGCTACCGCTACCAGTCGGACGGCAAGAGCGGGGCGCGCCGTTTCGCGGTGCTGGCCGGAAGCCCGGAGTACATCGCCTCCGAGGCCTACCGGGCCGGCCTGGTGCCCACGGCGACTATGATGGAGAAGGT
>DHHE01000223.1:567-6085 GCA_002403115.1 bacterium UBP2_UBA4780
CGCGAACCCCGGGACAGGTGGTGAAGTGAGGGCCTCCGGCCCATCCAAAGCCGCACCGGTTCGGTGCGGCTTTTCTTCTTGATTTCGGCCTTGTTTTGGTAGTATCCTTATCGGGACATGCAGGAACACGAACAGCTAAAGCGGGCCATCGCCCACCTGGAGTCCCAGCGCCCGGCGCCGGGGGACGCGGTGGTGGAGGCGGCATTGGGTCCGCTGCGGCAGGGGATGGAGGCGTTGGCCGGTGCCGAGCCCGGACACCCGGTTCGCAGTCAGGCTTTTTCCGGGCATATTTGAATCATCATTACGAGCGATAGAACCAGCAAAGTCGGAACAAAATGGACTACAAGAAGAAGATCTCCAGGGTCTCGTCCCCGCCCACCCTGCCGGGAAAGCCGGGGAAGAGGCGCCAGTTCGACATCGCCGACCTCTACCGTCAGCCGGAGTCGAAAGAGGCCGGAACCACGGCGGGCGAGGCCCCGGCCCTTGACGAGAAGCTGCGCCAGGCCTACTACTGGATCACCAACAACGCCATCATCACCCCGTTCTACGACATCGAGTACCAGGACGGCCCGTCGCCCGAGTACCTGCTGGGGGACAGCAAGGCGGTGCTGCGGCTGCCCTCGGACCAGAGCTACTCCAGCTTCGTGCTCCTGCCCGTCCTGACCCTGGCCGCCCGGCGCAAGTGCCTGTTCATCGGGGGGCCGGGCCGGGGCAAGACGGCCAGCGCGGTGCTGATGGGCGTCCTGGCCGGCTATCCGCTCACCGAGATCAAGCGGGCCATCCAGCACGGCCAGCCGCAGATGACCGTCTCCGACCTGCTGGGCAACCCCCTGCCCTCGGACCTGATGAAGGCCGAGAGCATGGAGGGCATCCGCATCGCCTGGCGCAAGTGGCTGGCCATGCGGGTCAAGATCATCGACGAATACAACCGCATCCCCACCCGCACCCAGTCGGCCCTGCTGACGGTGATGGCCGACAACTACGCCGAGCTGCTGGACCAGGTCTACCAGTGCCCCGAGGCCGCCTGGTACCTGACGGCCAACGACGACGCCGGCGGCGGCACCTACCAGGTGATCGAGGCCCTGCGCGACCGGATCGACGTGGTGGTGCGGGCCCTGCACTTCAACAGCCGCTTCATCGGGGAACTGCTGGCCCGGATCGAGGCCGGGGCCCGGCCCGAGGAGATGGTGCCCCGGGAGGCGATCTTCACCGAGGCCGAGCTGGACCGGGCCAACCGGGAGATACTGGAGGTGGCCTTCCCCGGGCCGCTGCTCAGGCGGCTGGAGCACTTCGCCGCCCAGTTCGAGTTCCTGGAGCCGGCCGCCTCCCAGCTGGAGTACCGCACCAAGGACAACGTCCGGGTGTCGGGGCTGGACCTCAGGACCGTCTCTTCGCAGGAGACCGGCAAGAGCCGGGCCAGGGACATCGGCGGCCAGACGGCCAACGGGCTGTCGGTGCGGGCCATCATGACCTGCCTGGTATACACCAAGGCCCTCAGCTATTTCCGGGGGAAGGACGAGGTGTCCATGGACGACCTGAGGAACATGCTGCCCTTCGTGCTCCACGACAAGCTGGTGCAGAACCCGGAGTCGGCCTTCTTCGAGGAGGCGGGCAACCAGGCGCTGCGGGTTGACAGGGTCACCTGGATCCGGAGGCTGTGGGACATGTCCTGCGCCGAGTACGACCAGCTGGGGCTGGACTCGGCCGACCCGGTGGCCGAGCTCTCGGCCGTCTTCGAACGCGGCCTGGACGGCTTGCCGGCCGGGCAGGCCGAGGCCGAGCTGGTCAAGATCGAGCGGCTGCTGGAGTCCTACCAGAAGAACCGCAAGCTGCACGGCCCCATGTTCGACGACGTCCTCAAGCTGAAGTACCTGCACCAGCGCTACAGCAACTACCTGAAGTGGCTCAAGTGGCGGGGGTGACCTCCCCGGAGCTGGCCCGGCTGCTGGAGAGGCACCGGGACGAGATCAACGCCGCCTTTCGCCGGCAGGAGTCGCTCCGGGCCTTGGAACGGCCCGAGGAATTCCTCGATTCTTTCCGGTCGCTGGCCGAGGCGGCGGTCGGCTCGATGCACCGGGACCCCAGGCTCGCGGAATCGTCCGGCCCGGCCGTGGCGGCCCTGTTCCGGGCCTGGCTGGGCGCGTGGGGAAAGACGCCCGGCCTTTCGGAAGACGGCTTGCGGGCCTTGATCCGGGCCTTCCCCGGTCCGATGGCCCGGGACCCGGAGAGATTTCTCGGCTCGTCCCTCAACGCCATGGCGGCGCTGGCCGGGCACTCGGATGCCTCGCTCGACAAGTGGCTGGAGGCCATGTCCCGGCTCGGGGGCGCGGTCGCCGGCCTGGATGATCTCCTGAGCGCGGGACTGGCGGCGGCCTGGCTGTCCGGCCTGCCCCAGTACCGGCGGGCCGCCCTGAAGGCGTTGTCCGGTCTGCCCAAGGCGGCCGTGTCCTCATTGCTCGGGATCGGCAAAAAGGATCCAAAGATGGACCCGGCGCAAGCGATCGAGTCCCTGGCCGCCGATCCCTGGTTCGATCCGGCCTCCCCGAAGAAAGGGGCGCCGCCGCCCCAGGCCTGCTTCACCGCCGCCGGCGGCTGGCGGGGGTACGGCGGGCAGTTCTCATCGACCCCGATGCTTTGGTGCGACGGCGAGGGGGTGCTGGCCGGCGACGGACGAAATTGCTGCCGCATCTACGCCGACCGCTGGGGCGCGGCCCTCGTCAGCGAGCCGTCTGGCGGGCCGGGAAAGGCGGAAGGCTCCCGGGCCCCGGGATTCGGGCTGACGGGGGACGGTTTTCGTTTTCGCGGCCTGGCCTGCCGGTGGGACCAAACCGAGCCTTTGGGCGACAGCCGGCCCCGGTTAGCCGCCAATGACCTTCCGGCCTCGTCCTCGGTGGCCTTCGGCAACGCGGTGTTCTTTTCCCATCCCCTTTCCTTCCGGGTTTTCATCATCGGCCTGCCAGAAGGGCCATATGGGAAAAATACAAGAAAAAAGTAGCAATATACATTCATCCCAAGGGCTGGAACCCGCCTGGCTGGCCCGGTGGCCCGAGGCCCTGCGGCTGTGGGGCATGTTCCTGCGGCTGCCCGAACCGGTCTTCTGCCGGGACAGGGGGCAGGAGGCTGAGCAGGGCCTGGCGGGGTCCTTCGCCGCCATCAGGCTTTCCGACCACCGCATCATCCTGTCGCCCCGGACCATCGAGGACCTGGGCCTGCGGGGCCTGCCGCTGGAGATACTGGGCCACGAGATCGGCCACCACGTGCTCTGCCCGGCCGACCTGGCGGACATGGGGCGGATGCTGGCCCGGATGAGGAGGATGCTGCCCACGGCGGAGTCGGCGGCCCCGATGGTGGGCAACCTCTACACCGACCTGCTGATCAACGACCGCCTCTTCCGCCAGCAGGGACTGCGGATGGACTACGTCTACCAGGCGATGGAGAACGACGGGAGCGACCCGCTGTGGCGCTTCTACCTTCGGATATACGAGATCCTCTGGGGGCTGGAGAAGGGCAGCCTGGCAAAAGGCGGGATATCTTCCGAGATGGAGGGCGACGCCCAGCTGGGCAACCGGGTCGTCAGGAACTTCGCCCGGGACTGGGTGAGGGGCTCGGGCCGCTTCGCCGCGCTTTGCCTGCCGTACCTCCTGGAGAGCATGAAGCAGGGGAAGCAGGTGTACGGCCGACTGATGGACGCCGCCAAACCGGGGCCGGGCGAGGAGCTGCCGGGCGGGCTGGCCGGGATCGATCCCGACGAATTGGAGGACTCGGTCCACCCGGCCGAGGAGGGGGACGGGCGGGGGCGGGCGCCGGACCGGACCGGCACCGCCCGCAACACGGGGGGGAACTTCCGCGAGCCCTTCGAGTACGGCGAGCTTTTAAAGGCCATGGGCATCAACCTGAGCGAGGCCGAGACGGCCTCGCGCTACTACCGGGAGCGGGCCGTCCCGCATCTCGTCCCGTTCCCCACCCGGGAGGTGAAATGCCGCACCGAGCCCATGCCCGAGGGCCTGGACGTCTGGGACGCGGGCCAGCCGCTGGACGGCATTAACTGGCTGGAGAGCTCCATCCGGAGCCCGGTGATCGTGCCCGGCCTCACCGCCCTGGAGACCAGGTACGGCACCGACTCCGGGTTCGAGAAGGAGCGGGAGCCGGTGGACCTGGACCTTTACGTCGACTCCTCGGGCTCGATGCCCAATCCCCGCATCCAGCTTTCCTACCTGGCGCTGGCCGGGGCCATCATCGCCCTGTCGGCCCTGCGGGCCGGCTCCCGGGTCCAGGCCACGCTGTGGAGCGGCGCCCGCCAGTTCAAGACCACCAACGGCTTCACCGCCGACGAAAAGAGCATCATGGCGGTGATCACCGACCACATCGGCGGGTGCACCGCCTTCCCCCTGCACATCCTGCGCGACACCTACCAAGACCGGCCGCCCGCCGCCCGCCGGGTCCACATCCTGCACATATCGGACGAGGGGATCGACACCATCTACGCCAACGACGAGAAGAACGGGCGGGGGCCAGACATCGCCGCCATGGCCCTGGAGAAGGCCGGGGGAGGGGGCTCGATGGTGCTGAACCTGTGGCAACGGGACTGGCGGAAGAACAAGGGCCTGGCCTTCGCCGAGGGGCAGGGCTGGAGGATCTACCCGGTGAAGACCTGGGAGGAGCTGCTGGCCTTCGCCAGGGACTTCGTCCAGAGGCAGTACGTTCGTGAGAAGGTCTGACCACCCCTAAATCCCCTCCTTGCACTTCGACATCGCTCAGCGCGGGTACAAGGAGGGGAGCGAGGGGTGGTATTTCAGCATTAATCGGTCAACTTCATGACATTAAAGAACGGCCCCAGCATAACCTACCTCACCCACCGGCTGGCCCAGGCGCCGCCGGCGGTGCTGGAGAAACCGTCAATAGTCTCGCGGGAACACGGCATAGTCTCCACCGCGGCCGTGGTCTCCGACCTGCTGGCGGAGCTGGGCGGCCCGATGCTGGAGGCGGGGGAAACCAAGTTCTTCCAGGACCGCCACGACGCCTCGAAGGAAAACCTTTTGCTGATGATACAGACGGCCTGCCACCTTTGCCACGACCGATGGCTCAGGGACATGTCGAGGCTGGAGGGTGGAAAGGATCTGGTCGCCAGGCTCAAGACATTTCTGATCGTAGGCCTGGAGGAGCTCGCCGATCATGCCCGGGCAAGCTACCTGACCGAGGACCCCGAGGGACGCGAGGAGCTCAGCAGGCTTGTCCTTTCGGCCCTGGGCCTGGTCCCCGAGGGCGAGTCCGAGGTCCAGGCCCGCGACCGGCTGACGGCGCTGGACTCGGTGGAACGGGCCAGGCTGATCGAAAGCACCCGGGAGGCCCAGCGCCGGGCCCGCGAGATCCGGGAGGCCCTGGCCCGGAAGGCCGCCGAGGAGGCGGCCTCGAAGATGACCCGGGAATGAAGGGAAGCGGTTCGCCCGGCCATGCTTCGACCATGCTCAGCATGACCGCTCTTGGCATTTTGTCATGTTGAGCCGAGTCGAAACATGGG
>DHHE01000094.1:0-8903 GCA_002403115.1 bacterium UBP2_UBA4780
AGCATTGTCAGTTTTCAAGCAAAACTATGGCATCCACAATCTTACCCATTATCTTCCTGAATAGATGGGATAATCATTTTGAAAATATTCCCGATGCTTTTTTCGCGTCATTATCGCCGTTTTTTCCTTGACAACGGCATAAAAGATGTTATCATTATACGTTATGCGCCTCTCCCAGATATACCCCTTCCTCTCCCACCTGAGCCTGACGCCGCGGCAGGTGGCCGGCTACAACCGGATGATCAGCCAGGGCACCGCCTACGCCGACCGGCTGACCGCCCAGGAGCGGGCCGTCCTCATCCGCCTGCTGCGCGAGGAGGAGATGCTGGCGGGCATGGCCCACGTCATCACCGAGAAGCTGGCCGCCCCGCCGTCCGGCGCGGACTCCCAGCCGAGGCGGGCGGGCAAGGAACCGGCCGGCCTTCCCTCCCTTCTGTTCGCGGTGCTGGCCCCGGACTGGGCCGGCCTGGCCGACGCCTGCCTGGGTACGGTCCACGAGGCCGGGCTCAACATCGCCTACACCCACGGCTTCATCCTGCGCCGCGGCCGCCAGAAGCTGGGCGCCGTGCTGATGGAGGTGGAGATCCCGCCCAGCCTGGGCCGCAAGGCCCTGGATATCGCCCGGGCCAAGATACAGGAGAGGCTGTCCCGCATCGCCGCCGAGGACGAGGCCAAGCGCACCCTCCAGAAGCAGGAGGCCCGCCGCCTCTACGCCTTCACCTCGGTCACCGACATCCTCAGGGTCCGGGTCTCGGCCGAGGACCTCAAGGAGATGATGGGCGACAGCGGCGAGGCTTTGAAGTTCTTCGTGGCCCGCCAGGAGTCCTACCTCAACCAGCGTTCCCCGGAATCCATCGCCGACCAGATCCAGTCCAACTACCAGCTCAAGAAGCGCATCCGCCAGGGGCATTCCGCCCTGGAGCTGGCCGTCTACCGGATCCCTTCCCGGGGCAATGAGCTGACCGGCCTGTCGGTGATCACCAGCCATCCCACCGTCACCCTGGAACGCATCCTGCGCCGGCTGGAGGAGGCCGCCCCCGGTTTCCGCCGCCACCACGACTACGCCTATTTCACCGCCGACCGCATATCCGTCTTCCACCTGGAGGTCACCGACCGCGATGACCGCCCCCTGGCCGAGGCCGACATTCAGGCCATCCGCCAGGCCCTGGCCTCCCTTCCCGACGTCCAGGAGTCCCTGGGCCCCACCCCCGGGGTGGAGCTCATCCGCCGAAAGATCGTCCCCCCCATGCTGGACGAGGAGAGGGACCTGAAGATTCCCCAGGGATACATCCATCCCCACGCCCCGGACCATTTCAAGATCGTCATCGTGGCCTCGGGACCGGATGCCGGGTTCGGCATCGAGGTGGTCAGGGCCCTGTCACGCGAGCCCGGTTTCTCGGCGGCCAAGCCGGACATGCCGTCATATGTCCGCCACACCCAGGACGGCCAGGAGCACCGCCAGGAGATATCGATAATCGACCTCTGGGTGGACCGGCGCCTGCTGTTCGGCCCGGACCAGGGCCGCTGGAGCGACGAGGACATCTACAACAGGGTCGAATCGCTGGTCCGGACCGTGCCCGGCTTCGGCCCCAAGCTCAGGATATTCGACCGCACCTCGCGTACCCTGCGCCAGATGCGTCTCCAGGCGGTGTCGCGCCTGGCCGAATCCCAGGGGCTGGACCTTAAGGACCTCAAGCCTTTTTTCTACACCCTGGGGGACCAGTGCCTTTTGAACCCCAAGGTCCCGGACACGGTGGTCCTTTCCCATCTGTCCCTGGGCTGCCGGGCCAAGAGCGGGGCGGCCCCGCCGCACTCGGCGGCCGTGGTCTGGGAGAACCTCCGGCTTTCCGAGGACGGGCCGGAATCGACGGTGATGGCGGTGGCGTTGCCCTGCCGGCCGGAGCCCGTTTCCGCGGTGCTGGGGGCCCTGGGGGGTTTGCAGGTGAACTCTGTCTGCCGTTCCGACCTGGACCGGGTGGCCGTGCTGCTGCTGAACCTGACCGAGGGCTGCCGTCCCCTTTCCCCGGAACGGGCCAGGAACCTGGCCGGCCGGTTGGAAAAGGCCGCGACGTCTTCGGGATGACAGATGCCGTTTGAGGCGGTCACCTTCGACCTGTGGGAGACGCTGATCGCCGACTCCCCCCAGCAGAACGACCGGCGCGCCGCCCACCGGGTGGAGAAGATCGGGGAACTGCTGTCCGGCGCCGGGCGGCCCCTGCCGTCGGCCGAGCTGGAACGGGCCCACGCCGGAATCTGGGACGAGTGCTCCCGCTCCTGGGAGCGGGCCGTCGACCTGCCCTTCGAGCAGCAGGTCTCGCGGTTTTTGGACCTGGCCAGCCCCGGGCTGTCGTCCTCGGTGGACATGGATACCATGGGCCAGATATCGGATGTCTACGCCTCGGCCGCCCTGCTGTTCCCGCCATCTCCCGTATCCGGGGCCGTCAAGGCCGTTTCGGAGCTGAAGGCCAGGGGGCTTAAGGTCGGCCTCATCTGCAACACCGGCCGCACCCCGGGCTCGGCCCTCAGGAGACTTCTTTCTGATTTCGGCCTGTTGCCCCTGCTCGACGCCGCCTTCTTCTCGGACGAGACCATCGTCCGCAAGCCCGACGCCCGCATCTTCCGCCTGGCGCTGGAGTCGCTGGGAGCGGCCGTCGAACGCTCGGTCCACGTCGGCGACAGCCTGGAGAACGACGTCCGCGGCTCCCTGGGCGCCGGCATGCGGGCGGTGTGGATAAGCAGGGACGTTCCGCCTGGCGAGGCGCCGGCGCCGGTAGCGGGCTCAGTGGCCGAGGTTCCGAAGCTGACGGCCGGTTGGTGATCCCCCGGCGGAAAACGTGAGCCCGGCCCCATTTGGGGCCGGGCTCTTCCGCTGCCTGGCGCCGTTAACCTAGCTTCCGGGCTTATCCCCGGCCGCCTGGTTCAGCTCCCTCATCAGCTGTTCCACCTCGATGCCGTGGGCCGCCGCCCCCTGCTCCACCGTCTCCCGGTAAGCCACGCTGCACCCGATGCAGAACAGCCCGTGCTGGTAGAACACCCTGATGCACTGGGGATGCTTGTTGACCACCTCCATGATGGTCATGTCCCTGGTGACCTGATCCATCGAACGTCAGTTGCGTCGTTTGGCCCGGAAGCCGCCTACTGTTTCTTCATCGGCTGGCCGCAGCACTCCTTGGGAACGCCCGAAGTCTGGCCGCACTTCTCGCATTTGTAGGTCTTCTCCCCGCCGCATCCGCAGCACTTGCACATGGCCCTCTCCTTTTCGATTGTGTGTTTGATAATTATCGCCCCGTTTTGGCCCTTTGTCAAGTCCCCGGCACGCCGCGGCCGGGATCAGGCCACTACCCGGATGTGGTCCGAGCCCCTGGTCATCGGGCTGACGATGATGGCCCCCAGCCTCCTCATGGCCGTCACGTACTCCACCGCCTCGGCCGTGATCCTCTCGCCCGGCACCACCACCGGAATGCCCGGCGGGTAAACGGTGATGAACTCGGTGGGGATCTCGCCCGCCGCCTGTTTCAGGGGCACGGTGCGGTATGGCGAAAAGTACGCGTCACGCGGCGTCATGGACATCGGCGGATAGTTGGAGGGAAACTTCACCTTGTGCCTCCGCTTCCCCTTGCCGGGGCGGTGGTCCCGGGCCAGGCCGCGCAGGGCGCCGATAAGTCTGTCGCGCGAGCCCGCGTCGTCCGCTATCGAAATGATGAAGGCCACGTGGTCCCAGTCGGCCATTTCGGCCTGGACCCCGTACTTCCGGTTGAGTATCCGGCTGGCCTGGTAGCCGGTCAGACCCAGGCCGTCCACGAAGACCGTCAGCTTGGCTGGGTCGAAACCGAACGGCGCCACGTCCGGGGCATCCAAACAGTAAAGCCCCCTGGTGCGGTTGACCGCCCGCCTGATCTCCTGGGCCAGGTTGATGGCCCGATCCAGCATCTCCCGGCCGCGCAGGGCCATCTGCCGGCGGGCCAGGTCCAGCGAGGCCATCAACAGGTATGAGGGGCTGGTGGTCTGGGTCAATAGCAGCACGCTCTCCAGGTCCCGGACGTCGATGTTCGGTCCGCGCATGTGGAGCATGGCCGCCTGGGTCAGGGCCGAGATTATCTTGTGCGAGCTCTCGACGCAGATGTCGGCCCCGGACTCCATGGCCGATGCGGGCAGCGAGGGGTGGAAGCGCAGGTGCGGGCCGTGCGCCTGGTCCACCATCACGATCCGGTCGCCCAGATGGCTGGTCTTGACGATGGACTCCAGGTCGCAACAGACGCCGTGGTAGGTGGGAGAGGAGATGAAAACGGCCCTGGCCCCCGGGTTCTCGGCGATGGCCCGGCGGATGGACTCCGGACAGACATTCAGGATGAGGTCCCACCCCTGGGCCAGTTCCGGGTGCACGTAGACCGGCAGGGCCCCGGTCATGATCAGCCCGGCGATCACCGACTTGTGGGTGTGGCGCGGCACGATCACCTTGTCCCCGGGAAACAGCACCCCCATCAGCATGGTCAGGTTGCCGCCGGTGGAGCCGCCCACCAGGAAGTAGCTGCGGTCGGCCCCGTAGGCCCGGGCCGCCAGGAGCTGGGCCTGCCTGATGGGCCCGGTGGGCTGGAACAGGCAGTCGGTCTCCGGCAGGACCGTCAGGTCCATCCGGAATATGCCGCGACCTACCAGCGCCAGCCAGTCCGGGTCGATGCCCGCCCCCTGCTTGTGCCCCGGGGTGTGGAAGGCCGCCTTGTCCTGGCCCAGGTAGCGGGCCAAAGCCTCGAACAGCGGCGCCCGCGCCTGCCCTCGGAGGTCCGCCCCCCCCTTGTGCTTCATCCGCGATTCGTTCTCACTTGAATCGGGCGACCAGCGCCTTTTTGTCGGATATCACCTGGTGTTTCCGGCACAAGTCCTGGCGCAGGTAGCGGGGCAGGGCGAACATGCCCTGATGGGCCACCCCGTCGTAGAATCTCAGCTTCCGGAGCCGGCGGCCGGCTATCAGCTTGTCTATCTGCGAAGGCGAGTAGGTGAGCGGGTCGATGCCCTTGGAGGCGAATATCAGCCCCCAGGGCAGGCCGAACGAGGGCACGTTCACCTGGCAGATGGAGACGACCGGGAACGAGGTGGCGATGGTCCAGGCGATGGAGCCCAGCATGCCGGTGTCCCCGGGCTTGGTGGTCCCGGCTTGGAGGGTGATCATCCCGTGCTCGGTCAGCCGGCTGTGCACCAGCTTGTAGAACTCCCTGGTGTACAGCCTGATGGCCGGCCCGCCCTCCACCGGCTCGGGCAGATCGATGATGATTATGTCGAACTTTTGTTTCGACCGCTGCAGCCAGGCCCGGGCATCGTCGATGACCATCTTGGTGCGGCGGTCGCGAAAGGCCCCGCCCGACCATTCCGGCAGGTGCCTGGCGCAAAGCCTGACCAGCTCCCCGTCGATGTCGCACATCACCGCCCGCTCCACGCCGGGGTGCTCCAGCACCGTCCTCAGGGTCTCACCCTCGCCGCCGCCCACCACCAGCACCCGCCGGGGGCTGGGATGAAGCAGCATCGGAAGATGGACCAGGGCCTCGTGATAGATGAAGGAGTCGCGCTCCGAGCTCTGCACCCGGTCGTCCAGGAACAGGGTCCGCCCGTAGCTGTGGGTGTCGACGATCGACGCTTTCTGGTACTTGGTCTGGAGGCTGGCCACGATCCTCTTTATGCCGTGGAGGTGGATCTCGTTCTCGGAATACTCCATGAAGAAATTCTCGGCCTGCATGTCTCCTCCTTTGCTGTTTGCTCCCTCCGCCAGTTTTCACGAAAAACCGGGGGCCTTCCGGGCCGGCCGGCCCCGCGCCCCCGGGCCGATGCCCCACTGAAATCCATCACCCGCCCTAGATGCTGGGCACGTTCTCCCCGTAGAAGATCTCGGACATCTCCCGCTGCAGCTTCTGCCGGATGCGGTTCTTCTCGGCGCTGCGCAGGCCCTTGCGGCCGCCGCCGAAGATGTACTCGTCCAGGTCGAACTCCCGCAGCATCATCTTGGTGTGGAAGACGTTCTCCTGGTAGACGTTGATGTCCACGATGTTGTACCACTTGAGGATCTCGGGCGAGAGGTAGTTCTGGATGGAGTTTATCTTGTGGTCGATGAAGTATTTCTTGCCGTTGACGTCGCGGGTGAAGCCCCGCACCCGGTAGTCGATGTTGACGATGTCCGAATAGAAGCTGTTGATCAGGAAGTTGAGGGCCCGCAGCGGTGAGATCACCCCGCAGGTGGAGACGTCGATGTCTGCCCGGAAGGTCGATATCCGGCTGTCGGGGTGGCTCTCCGGGTAGGTGTGGACGGTGATGTGGCTCTTGTCCAGGTGGGCCACCAGCTGGGGGTGATCCTCCCTCTTCAGCAGGTCCTCGAACATGGTCTTGTTTTCCGAGACCAGCATGGCGACGCTGGCCCCCTGGGGATCGTAGTCCTGCTTGGCTATGTTGAGGATGTTGGATCCGATGATGTTGGACACCTGGGTGAGGATGGCGGTCAGCCGCTCGGCGTTGTATTCCTCGTCGATGTACTGGATGTAGTCGTCCCGGTTCTTGATGTTCCGGGTGTAGCAGACGTCGTACATGTTGAAGCTCAGGGACTTTGTCAGGTTGTTGAAGCCGTAGAGCTTCAGCCTCCTGAGGGGCTTGACCTCCGGGCGGTTGTCCTGGCAGTGGCTCCGGTTGCGTCTTTTGTACTTCATTCCTGTCAGCAGTCCTTTTTCATTGCCCGCAATTATAAACCCATCGGCCCGGAATAGCAACTGTTATTTGCGTCTTTTTTACGGCGCCTTCTGGCGCCGTCACCGCCCCTCAAGCGACAGCCTCTTCTCCATCATCCCGGCCAGCAGCTCGGCCAGCCTGGGATCGTACCCCTTTCCCGATTCCTTCCTGATGGCGGCCAGCGCCCGGCGGCAGCCCTCGGCTCCCGCCTGTTCCGGCGGTCCGGCCGCCTCCACGTAGGAAGCGGCCAGGGCCAGGATCCTGGCCTCCAGCGGTATGTCCTCGCCCCTGACGCCCAGGGGAAAACCCCGGCCGTCCCAGCGCTCGTGATGCTTGAGAATCCAGTCGGCGATCGAGCCGAGATAGGGGGTGGAGAGGGCGATATGGTATCCGATCTCCGGATGCCGCTTGAAGTCCCCGGCCTGGCCGTCCGGCTGGCCATCGCCGCCGGCCAGCAGTGCGTTGCCGATGTCGTGATACCTGGCCAGCAGCGAGATCTCGGACAGGTGATGGTGGGGGATGCCGGCGGCGATGGCCAGGTCCAGCATCAGTTCCTCCAATGCGGCCGCCCGCCCCGGGTCTATCAGGTTTTTCCGCTCCAGGGCCTGGATGAACCCCTTGACCAGCACGTCGTGGTTCCTGACCTTCTCCCGGTACATGTTGTTGTCGGCCTCCCGGTAGACCTCGTTCATGGTGGTCTCCTCCATCCGCCTGACGGCGTAGCCCACCGACAGGCTGAGGGGCAGCTCCGGGTTCTGCCGGCTGTACTGGGAGGTGGTCTCCCGGATGCGCTGGCAGATGCCGTCGATCATGTCCCGCTCGCAGTTGGGCAGCAGCACCGCGAACTCGTCGCCCCCGATCCTGGCGGCCATGTCGCCCAGCCGGCAGATGTCCTTGATGATGCCGGCCATCACCACCAGCAGCCCGTCGCCGGTCTTGTGCCCCATGGTGTCGTTGATCAGCTTCAGGCCGTCGACGTCGGCCAGTATCATCCCCATGGAGCGGAACCGGCTCTTCTCCATCCGGCTCATCTCCTCCTCGAAGTAGGCCCGGTTGTAGAGCCCGGTCAGCGGGTCGTGGAAGCTGAGGTATTTGAGCTGGCGCTCGGCCTCCTTCCGCTCCGAGATGTCCCTGATGATGGCCGTCAGGAACGACCCTTGGCGGGTGACCCAGGTGGAGAAGGAGAGCTCCACCGGGAACTCGATGCCCCCCTGGCGCCGCGCCGTCATCTCCATGGGACGCCCCCCGGAGCCGGCCGCCGTCTTGGAGAAGAGCTGGTCCAGCCGCTCGCTGGTCCGGGAGAGGAACCTCCTGGGGATGACCAGGTCTATCTTCTCACCCAGCGCCTGCTCGGCGGCGTAGCCGAATATCTCCTCGGCCGCCTTGTTCCAGAAGGTGATCCCTCCCCGTTCGTCCACGGTGATGATGGCGTCGGCGGCCGAGTTGGCCAGGTAGCGGAAGCGCTCCTCGGAGGCGGAAAGCCTGTCCCGGGCGACGGTCTGTTCGGTAACGTCCCGGGCGTTGAGCACGATGCCCTCGATGGCCGGCTCGTCCAGGGTGTTGTTGGCCATCAGCTGGATGTGGCGCCAGCTGCCGTCGCGGCGCCGTCCCCTGACCTCGAAGGCGGCCGTCGGCGCCTCCCCCCGCTTCATCCGCTCCAGCTGGCGCCCGGCTTCCTCCAGATCGTCGGGATGCAGCAGGGAATGGAAATCCTTGCCCAGCAGCTCCTCCGGCTTCAGCCCGAAGACGGCTTCGGCCGAGGGGCTGGTGTAGCGGATGGTGCCGTCCCGGTTGAGGATCATGATGATGTCCAGCGCGTTCTTGATCAGCAGCCGGAACTGCTTTTCGTTCTTCCGCAGGGTGGCGTCCACCTGCCTGCGGTAGGTGATGTCGCGGAAGATGCCCAGGGCGCCGGCCGGCCGGCCCTCGCGGTGCAGGGCGGTCAGGTTGCCCTCGGCCGGGATCTGCCGCCCGTCGCTGGCCACCAGGGTCAGCTGCAGGTTCTGCCAGGCGGTCCCGGCCAGCGCCTTGGACAGGGCCTGGTGGCAGCCCAGCCTGGAGTCGTCGTCGATCATGGCGAAGAAGTCAAGGCGGGCCGACTCCCCGGCGGTGTAACCCATGGCCTCGGCCCAGGCCCGGTTGGCGTACGAGATCCCGCCCTCGCCGTTAAGGCAGACGATCATCTCGGCCGCCCCCTC
>DHHE01000094.1:9030-10003 GCA_002403115.1 bacterium UBP2_UBA4780
GTGATGCCTGCGGTCCTCCGGGGAGTAGATGTGGACGTCCTGCCCGGCCAGCTCCCCCGCCTCGTAGCCGTGCATCCTGGTGTCCGAGGGGTTGGCGTAGACAATGCGCCCGTCGGCGTCGGCCACGGTCAGCCCCAGCTGCATGGACTCCACCGCCTTCTTCAGGGACTCGGGCGGCAGCCCGGCCCGGTGGTCGAAGGCCTCGTTTTCGCCGGGCGGACGCTTGGAAAGGAGGCGGGGCGCCAGGAACATGAGGGCGGCGCTGAGGGAGGCGAACAGGGCTAGGCTGACGTAAAGGCACCGGGCCAGCGCGGCCTGGTCCCTCAGCAACAGCGGCAGAACCAGCCCGGTGGCCAGGAGCCATATGACGCCGGCGGCGAGATAGCCTGCGGCTAAAAGCCGCGGCCCCGCCCAAGGCGGTTTGGGGCGCTCATCGGCCTTGTTCATTTTACTATAGGAAGTATGTCATAGTCCAGAGGCCTTCGGTTTCGCTATGGCAGAAAAATCCTCCGCATGCAGGGCATTTCTGATGCTGCCTGTAAAATGACCGGCTTCTCCACGGCGAAAAGAAAGCGCCGGGCGCTTTCTCAAGGCAGGTGGATGGCCCGCCCCAGGCATCCCAGGGCGGCCTCGGCCACAGACTCGTGCAGGGTGGGATGGGCGTGGATGGCGTGAATGACGTCTTCCACCCTGGCTTTGGACGACACCGCCAGGCTGACCTCGGCGATGAGCTCGGTGGCCGAGGGGCCGGCGATGACTCCGCCCAGCAGCTCATGGCTCTCCCGGTCGGCCACCAGCTTGACGAACCCGTCCAGCTCGCCCAGGCAGCTGGCCTTGCCGCTGGCCGAGAACGGGAACCTGCCCACCAGCACCTCGCCCTCGTTTCCCGGCCTCTCCAGCACCCCCACCGAGGCTATCTCCGGATGGGTGTAGACGCAGCGGGGCACCGCCCGGTAGTCCATCTCGGCCTTGT
>DHHE01000200.1:0-3962 GCA_002403115.1 bacterium UBP2_UBA4780
TGGAGAGCTCGCTGACAAGCCTGCCCCAGACGGCGGCGGTGGTTTTCGGCCTGGGCCGCTACCGGAGCCTGCCCGAGGTTCCCTACGCGGCGGGCAGCGCCAGGCTGGTGCGGCGCTACCTGGAGGCCAGGCTGGGAGTCGGCCTGTGCCTGGCCTACTTCGACCAGGACGCCTCCGGGCTCATCTTCGACGAGGTGTTCAACCCGGACTACGGGCGCCTCAGGCGGGAGATGCGCCGGGGCTACAGCGACGTCGTCGTCTACTACCGGGGGCATTTGCTGGCCAACCGGGAACGGGACGAAATCTACCTTTTCCCCAGCGACGGCCGCCCCGACAGGCTGGAGGCCGAGGGATATCCGCTAAGCGCCTTTTACGCCAGCCTGGGCCGGCTGGGCGCCAGGTCGGTGACCGTGATTATCGACGCCGCGGTCGAGCCCGGGGACCGGGGCTCGAAGCTGAAGCTCGGAAACCCGAAACCCTGGACCGTCTTTCCGGCCCAGTCGTCCATCGTGACGGCCGCGGGCGAGGAACCGGCCAGGGTTTCGGAGACCGGCTTCACGGTGATCAACGCCTGCGAGGGCTACCTGCACGCGGCGCCGTACCAGCCATCGGAGCTAAGCCTGCTGGCCCACTACCTGGCTGCGGGGCTGAAGGGCCACGCCGACCACGACGGTGACCGCCGGCTGACCCTGGGCGAGCTGAAGAAATACCTGACGGAGAAGGTCACCGAGAAGTCCTGGCGCATCGCCGGCCTGCAGGTGCCAGAGGTCTACGGCGACGACGGGAAAGTGTTGGTGGAGTGGTGAGAGGCTTTCCGGAACGGTGTTCCTGAGGGACGGATCGTAGTCATCGTTTCCGAAGACGAAATGGGCTGAGGGCGACGGGCGGCCGGCTGTCTGTCGCCTCATTTTACCAGGGTGTTTATCGGAGACTAGTGTAAAGGCCGAAAAAGTGAACGACGAGCAGCGCCGCGCCCTGGCCGTGCTGATCATGGCCCAGGCGGTCATCAGCGGCACCTACCTGATGGCCAAGCTTGGCCTGCGCGAGCTTGAGCCCCTGGCCTTCGGCCTTTACCGTTTCCTGATCGCCGCGGCCGTCTTCACCGCCCTGCTGGCGGCAAAAAAACAGCTGCGCCTTCCCCGGCGTAGCGACTGGGGCGCCTTTCTCTGGCTGGCCTTCCTGGTCGTCCCGTTGAACCAGGGTCTCTTCCTTTACGGCATGAAGTACACCCTGGCCTCGCACGGAGCCCTGTTCTACGCCACCACCCCCATCATGGTCTTCGGCCTGTCCTGCCTGTTCCTGGGCGAGCGGGCCAATCTGATGAAGGCCGGCGGCATCGTTTTGGGGTTCGCCGGAGTGCTGCTGGTCCTGTCCGACCAGCGGATCGCCATCTCCCGGGAGACGCTCAAGGGCGATGCCCTGATCCTGATCGCCGTGGCCACCTGGGCGGCCTACACCATCCTCGGCAAGAAGATCCTTTCCCGATATCCCCCCCTGTACGTTACCGGCGCCAGCCTGACCCTGGGTTTCCTGATGTTCGTCCCGGTCGGCCTTTACCCGGCCCTGCGCCAGGATTACTCGGCGGTGAGCTGGACCGGCGTCGCCTCGATATTATACCTGGCGCTGCTGACCTCGGTGCTGGGATATCTGGTGTGGATCTGGGGGCTTTCCAAGCTGGAGGCCAGCAAGGTGACGGTGCTCTCCAACCTTCAGCCCATCCTGGCCGCCCTGCTGGCCTGGTTCTTCCTGGGCGAGACGGTCACCGTCCGTTTCCTGGCCGGGGCGGCGGCGGTGGCGGCCGGGGTGCTGCTGACGGAGAGGGGTTGAGGATGGGAAAGGGCGGTGACCGCCAGCGCCGGCGGGCATGCTGGCAGGAGTCGGTGCGGGACGGACGCCGAGAACATTACCCGTACCAGGTGATAACCTCCAAGGCCGAGGTTTTGGACACCGTGGGCAAGTGGGCCCAGGCCGAGGAGCTATACCGTTCACAGCTCCAATGGGCGCGGAACGCCGGGCTGCCCGGGTGCGAAGCCGCCAGCCTCAACGCCCTTGGTTGGATGCACCACCAGCGTGGCGAGGACGACAAGGCTCGGGAGCTGATCTCCCGGGCCTTGTCGATCTACACCGACTTGAACGATGTCGGGGGACTGGCTCAGGCGCACAGCCAGCTCGGGGGGGCACATTTCCAGATCGGCGAATACCCCGAAGCCCTCGGTCACTACCGGCGGGCGCAGGAGTTGTCGAAGCAGCTGGGGGACCTCCAGTCCGAGGCCAAGGCCATGAACAATATCGGCAACATCCTGGGGGAACAGGGGGACGACCCGGGGGCGCTGGCGCTTTATCAGAGGGTCCTCGAGGTCAGCCTGAAGTCCGGCAACGTTTTCATGGAGGCTGTCGTCAGCGGGAACATCGGGGCGTCCCAACTTTCGGCGCGCGAGTACGGCAGGGCGCTCGAGATGTTCTCCCGGCAGCTTGAGCTGGGCGGGCGCCTGGGGCACAAGCTGCTGATGAGCGCCGCTTACGGCAGCCTGGCCGGGGTTCACCTGAAGATGGGCGAGCTCGATAGAGCCTTGGAATATATCTCCCAGCGGATCAGAATGGCCGAGGAGACGGGCGACATCAAGGGTCAGGCAATGGCCTGGGACTACCTCGGCAACGTGCATTACACGAAGGGGGAGCATGGCCCGGCCGAAAGCGCCTTCCTCAAGGCGGTACAATTGGGGAGGCGGGCAAACATAAAGTTCTTCCTTTGCAGTTTCCTGCAGAACCTGGCGTGCCTGTACCTGGATACCGACCGTCCGTCGCAGGCGGCAGAAGCCAACGGCCAGGCCCTTGAGCTGGCCGGGGAAATGGGGCTTCCCGAGGCGGCCTTCGTCAGCCGCAGGATAGCCGCGAAAATCCTGGCCTTAAGCGACCCGCAGGCCGCGGCCAACGCCCTTAAGGACCTGCTGCCGCAGGCAGGGGACAAGGAAAGGGAGGCCGAGGTTCTCGCGAGCCTGTTCGAGGTGACCGGCGACGATGACAGCCGCCTGGCGGCGCTGAAGCTTTACCGGGAGCTGAACGGGAAGACCCCCACGGCGGAATACGGCCAGACGATACTCCGCCTGGAGAGGGCCAAAAAATGACTTGACAAGCCTGGGCGCCGGGTATACAATCAGGCTTGTTTCACAGAGGAAGTCAGATGAACAGGCGAATCCGCAAATATCCGAGCAGCGCCGCCGTGGCCGCGCTGCTCTTGCTCCAGGCGCTGCTCCCGGCCTGCGCCCCCAGGGCCATGACCCCGCCGCCCGAGGACAGCGCCGGCCTGACCATAGACCTGCCGCCCTATACCGGGAAGAAGCAGGTACTGGCGGTGCTTGACCTTCAAAACCTCAGCCAGTTCGACGACACCCGCATCGGGCGGGGGGTGTCCAACATGCTGATCACGGCCCTGGTCAACACCGGACGCTTCACGGTGGTGGAGCGCAACGAGGCGGCCCTCAAAAAGATCTTCGAGGAGCAGAAGCTGGGCGTGACCGGCGCCGTCACTCCGCAGACCGCGGCCAGGGTGGGGAAGATGCTGGGCGCCAGGCTGGCGGTCATCGGGGAGGTCAGCGAGTTCGGCATCCGGAAGACCTCGGCCTTCGTGGGGGTGGGCGGCACCAAGACCATCACCACCCGGGTTGTAGTGGACGCCAGGATGGTGGACACCGAGACGGCCGAGACGGTGTCGGCGGCCAGCGGCATCGGCACCGCCGGCACCAGCACCAGCGGGGTGGCCCTGACCTTCGAATTCGGCACCGCCGGCTTCGACGAGACCACCATCGGCATGGCCACCCGCAAGGCGGTGAACAGGGTGGCGGAAACCTTCGCCAGGCAGGCGGAGGCCAAACAGACAACAAAGGAGGAGATCAGAAAATGAAAAAGGAGCTGATCGCAGCGGCTATGCTGCTGCTGGCCGTGTCGGCCGCGGCCCAGGACGA
>DHHE01000200.1:4051-11137 GCA_002403115.1 bacterium UBP2_UBA4780
CAGGCCGAGGCCGCCCAGGGTGCCAGGGACGGGCTGGGGGCCATAGTCAACGGCATGTTCATGAAGGTCAATGTCCCCATAAGCAACGAGGACTACCCGGCCTACATGATGGGCACCAACCTCTTCCTGGTGAAGGACCTCGTCCAGGGGGAGAAGAAGGACATCGCCGGCGAGATAATCGAGAAGAAGCCCACCGTGGCGCTTTTCGGAGGCGGCGGCTGGACATTCACCAGCTTCACCATGGAAAACATGATGAACAGCGGATACGACATGACGGTCAACACCAGCGAGATCAGCTTTCCGTTGGGCTTGGCAGCCGAACTGCCGCTCAATCCCATGATATCGTTGGTGCCGTTCGGCCGGTTTGCCTGGAGCAAGTCGTCCATGAACTTGACCATGCCCTATCCCCAGATGGTGATCGACTCCTATATGCCCTTCCAATATCATTACGTTTGGCTGATACAATTCAAGGACTCCAGCTATACCAGCACCCGCATGGACTACGGGGCGGACATCAACCTGCGGCCGTTCCGCAACGCGCCGGAGTGGAAGATCAGCGTGGGCACGGTGCTGTCGCAGATCGAGGGGATGTCCAAGGGCAACCTGCTGATCATCGCCAGCATCAAGCGGGAGTGGGGGAAGTACTACTCCAGCACCATGTTCGGGCCGAAGCTGTACTAGAAGGCTGATTAAAAACGAAGGGCCCCGCCGTCAGGCGGGGCCCTTCGGTATTCAGGCCTTTACTTGGGAGGGTGCATCGCCTTCCATCTCCCTGGCCATACTATCGAACATCTGGTCGTGTCCCCGGGCAAGTATCAAGCGGCATATGTTTAACGATGATAAACGATGTTCTTCTTCACCGGTTATCTTCCATAGTTCGTACAGAATCTGTGCCTTCTCGGAATCGCCGTCGTAAACAGATAGCATCTTGCCCAGTAGACCTTCTCCCTCCGAACGGGATTGTTTCGCGGCCATGACGTTTAAAAGAAGCTCAGCCGAAAAGACCACCGCCGTGCGCCCCATTTTACGGGCAGTCTCCATCGCCTCCCTGGCCAGGGGGGCGGCTTCGTTGGGCTGGTCGAGGACGATAAGAGCCTTGGCCTTGTCTAGGAGGAAAAGGCAAAGATAATAACCGACCCCGACAGAGCGGACTATCCCTATCGCCTCATCAAGCGCCTTCACCGCCTCATCAGTCCGCCCCTCCAGCAGGTGAACATGGCCGATGTTTCCCAGCGCCAGGCTTTTTTCCGGATCATCACCCATGTCTGCGGCCAGGGACAGCTTGCGTGAGAAACAATCCCTGGCCTCTTCATACTTCCCCAATAGCTTATAAGCCTCCCCCATGTTGCCATAGGCCAGATTCTGTATCAGCTTGTCACCCAAAAGCTTGGCGATGTCCAATTGTCTTGTGTAAAGTTCCAGCGCCTTGGAGGCGTTTCCGATCTCGGTGTATACGAGGCCAATATTGCCCAACGCCTTTGCCAGAGGTTGCTTGTGACCCAAAGATTCGGCCCAATCCAGGCTGAACAAATAGTTTTTTAGAGCCTTCTCGTAGTCGCCCTGTATGAAAAAAACGTTACCGATGTTGCTTAGGGCATTAGCCTTCATCTGCGAATCGCTCATGTTTTCGGCAATTTCCAGGTGACGCATAAAAAAAGACATGGCTTTGTCGTATTCTCCGCGCATGGCATGAACGACGCCAAGAAAACTGAGAGATAATCCCAAATTGCGAGCATCCGCCATCTCAGCGAAGATGTCCAGGCCACTTTTAAAGAAGTTAAACGCCTCTTCCAGGCGGCCCCGGCGGCGGTAGATCTCTCCCAAGCGAATGAACGAATCGGCCAGCTGGCCCTGGTGCCCAGCAACACTGGCCCATTTGACGTTTTGCCTTAAACAATTCTCGGCCTCGTCAAGCCTTCCTGTCAGTTCAAGAACGTCCGTCTTTTTACGGACTAAATACACCGGAAAGTATTTAGTCTCCATGTCGACGGAAGATACCAGCCAAAGAATATCGCGGTGATATCTCTTTATGTCGCGGCCCATGGCCTCATGCCCTTCGGGTGCGGGTGTCGTATGAGATCAATGTCAAACCGGCCGCGGCCAGGGCGATAAAAATCAACAGGGCCAATGCCGGGAACGGCGCCTCGCCGGCCAGCCAGGGGAGGCGGGCGGAAAGCGAGGGGTAATATATCAGCACCAGCGCCAGGCCGTTGTTCAGGGCGTGGGCCAGCATGGAAAGGTAGATGGAGCCCGTCCTGTAAACGATGAATGTAAGATACAGTCCCAATAGGAAAGTGGGGACCAGCCGGAACAGGTTCAAATGGATGACGGCGAACAGCAGGGCCACCAGGGACACCGCGGCCCAGGCCGGCAGCTTCCTTTTGAACGACGACAGCAAAACGCCGCGGAACAGCATCTCCTCGCAGACCCCCGGGCTCAAAGCCAGGACGAAAAGTCCGGGCAGTAGGCCGATGCCGGATTTCTGCAGATCCAGGTAATCCTTGAGGCCCTCCAGCATTTTCAACGACTCGGGGAAAAGCTTGGTTTGCAGGGCCCCCACCCAGGCGGCCAGGCCGGCAGCGCCCAGGCACAGCACGACGGTCCCGGCCAGGGACATGGGACGGAACGGGGCCAGATGGAAGGCCTTTCGGAAATCGAGCTTGGCGTACCAGGCGGCCAGAAGCGCGGGCGCCAGGATCAGTCCCCAGAGGGTGGCCAATACGCCCCAATACCTGAATTTTATCTGCAAGAAGCCGCCGGCGTAGAAAAGCAGCAGCATGGCCAGGGCGAAAAGCACCAGGGCACCGGACGGGGGCAGGGTCTGGGAAGGCGCCATCTGGCTGCGGCGGAAAGCCAGGTGCCAGCCCTTGCCCTCGGCCAGCAGCACCTCCTCGGACCCGAAGAGCCTGGCCGAGAGCATCACCGCCAGGAAAGCCAGGGCCGAGTTGGTGAAAAATACCAGGAGCAGCATCTCCCAGGAGTACTCGTTCAGCAGAATCTCCTTGAAGAGCAGGGTGACGTTGGCCACCGGGACCAGGGCCAGCAGGCGGTTGAGCTGGATGCCCGGCATCAGGGCGATCTGGGTGGGCAGGAACAGGAGCAGGTAGACCGGGGTCACCAGATTTTGGGCGTCCTTGAAGGAGCGGGCGAACAGGGAGACGGTTATCAGCACGGCGCTGATGAAAAGGGCCAGGGGCAGAAGCGAGAGGAAGATCAGGGCCAGGGACAGGGGGCTTAGGGAGAACTCCATCCGGCCGGTGGCCGCGCCCAGCTGGACGAGCCCGGCCGAGAATGTCATCATGATGGATACCAGGTTCAGGGCGCCGGTGATCAGGGCGATGACGGTCACGGTAAAAAACTTGCCCAGGAACAGGTCGCGCTTGTCCACCGGGGCCGCCAGTATGGTCTCCATGGTGCCGCGCTCCTTCTCGCCGGCGGTCAGGTCCATGGCCGGGTACATGGCGCCCATCATCATGGTGACGATGAGGAGGATGGGCAGCAGGATGCCCAGCACCATGCCGCCCATGCGCGAGGGCGGGGCGGTGTTCTCGGCCCGCAAAGCGAACGGCTCAAGCAGCAGGGTGTCAAGCCCGGCCCGGGCCAGATCCCGGCGTTGCAGGCCGGACCTGTAAAGCCCCAGCGCCTCCCGCAGGCGGGAAAGGGCCAGCCGCGACTTCTCCTTGGCCCCGTCGTAATAGATGACGGCCGAGTCTCCCCGGTTCCGCCATTCCAGCCAGGCCCAGATGTTCCGCCCGGCCAGGTCGCCGGCCGGGTCCGGCGAGGGGCAAAAGACCAGCGAGGTGTCGCCGCGCAGCAGTGACTCCAAGCCCTCCGGCAGGGAGCCCTTGGCCGAGACCCGGCTCCGCTCCTGCTGGAGACGGGCCAGGCCGGCCGACTGGATCTGGGTTACGAAGATGAACAGGAGCGGATAGAGCAGTATCGGCAGCAGCACCATCATGAACAGGGTGCGGCGGTCGCGCAGGGAGTCCAGCACCTCCTTGCGGAAGACGGCCAGGATCTTGCGGGCGCTCACGAAACCGTTCCGCCTTCTTTTCCGTTCCGGCGGGCAGGCTCGGCCTGGCGTCCGACGTATTCCATGAAGATGTCGGCCAGATGGCTCAGGCCTGTCTTCCGGCGAAAACCGTCCAGGCCGTCCGCGTCCATCAGCCGTCCTCGGTGCAGAAGCCCGATACGCGAGCAGAGCAGCTCGGCCTCCTCCATGTAGTGGGTGGAGAAGATGACCGTCTTGCCGGCCATGGCCGAGGAGCGGATGAAGTCGATGATGGTGCGGCTGGTCATGATGTCCAGGCCCAGGGTGGGCTCGTCCAGTATCAGGACCGGCGGGTCGTGCAGCAGGCAGCGGGCGATGGATGTCTTCTGGGTCTGGCCGGTGGAGAGCTTTTCGATGCGCTGGTCGAAGAAATCGCCCATGTCCAGCAGCTGGACGATCTGACGGGACCGGGCGGAGATGGCGCTCCCGTCCATGTCGTAGAGCTGTCCGAAATAGCGAAGCAGCTCCCGCGGGGTCAGCCGTCCGTACAGCCGGGTGTTGCCCGAAAGGAAGCCGATGGACTTCTTGACAGGCATCTGGTCCCGGACGACGTCGAATCCATTGACCAGGGCGGTGCCCGCGGTCGGTTTGATGACGGTGGCCAGCAGCCGCAGCAGGGTGGTCTTGCCGGCGCCGTTGGGGCCCAGGATGCCGAAGATCTCGCCCTTGTCTATGGAGAGGTCCAGGGGAAGCAGGGCCTGGATCTCTCCCAGCCCGGGGTCCCAGAAACTGCGGCCGAGACCGAGAGTCTTGATCATTTCTTAGATTTCCCGTGAAACTGGCTGAAGGACGCAAATCTTGCCGTCCTTGGCGCCAGAGGACAGATCATCGGGCTGCTGAGAAAACATACTTACCCCGGGCGTTGACCGATGCTTTTGGCGGGATGCGGTTATCCTCGAAAAGGCGGTAACCCTGGGCCAGGTTGCGCCAGAAGTCCAATAGCTTCGGCGAATCCCCGTATTCCTCCTCAAGGGCGGTCATCCCGGCGCTGTCCAGGCGGGCGGGGAAGACGTGTACGGGGATCCGGGCCTGCCCGGCGGAGCGGGCCTCGACCGCCAGGGCGTAGAGCTCCTTGATGCCCTCGTCCTCGATGGGCACGCAGCCGATGGTGACGCAGGAGCCGTGGATGTAGATGGCCCCGCCCGGATCCCGGCCCTCCTTCAGTATCAAATCGGAGCGGTTGGGGTAGCTTATGCCCATCGAAAGGTGGAAGTTGCTGTGGGGGTTGAAATCGTTGATGTGGTAGAACCCCTCCGGCACCTGGAGGTCGCCGCGCTTTCTCTTGGGGCCCAGCTCCCCCGATGAGGAGCAGATGTCATGGTTTTTCAGAGGCCTGAACCTCCGGTCGGCGTCCCTGGCCCAGACCTCAAGCACCTTCTCCCTCTTTAGCACGCGGATGAACAGTTCGCCCGGAGGGTAGGTGAAGCCCTTGTCCTTGCAGAGTTTCCTTAGCGCGTCCTCCTTCTGGGTGAACGCGGCCCGCACCCGCTCGAAACGCAGCTGGCGCTGTTTGAAGGTCTGGGCGCCGGCCGGCAATGTTGCCAGCAGCAACGCCAGGGCCAGGACGGGCATTATTTTCACGGCGCAAGCAATCCCGTTAAGTTCCTTATAGAATACATTGTTTGCCGGGGACAGTCAAGCAATATTTTGCTTGATTTTTGAAGGGGCTTAAAGTATGCTATTTACGGATGCGTATGGACAAGAACGACACCATTGTGGCCGTCTCCACCGCCCCGGGGCGGGCGGCATTGGCGGTGGTCAGGCTGTCCGGGGCCCAGGCCGCGGACCTGGCCGACAGGATCTTCCGGGGGATGACCAAGCCCTCGGACATGTCCGACCACGCCGTCCAGCACGGCCATGTCGTCAGCCAGCGCGGGCAGGTTGTAGACGAGGTGATGCTGGCCCTGCTCCGGGGGCCGCGTAGTTTCACCGGCGAGGACACGGTCGAGATCACCTGCCACGGCGGCGACGCGGCCGCGCCGGCCATCGTGGAGGTGGCGGTGCTGGCCGGGGCCCGGCCGGCCCGGCCCGGCGAGTTCACCCTGCGGGCTTACCTGAACGGCCGGCTGGACCTGTCCCAGGCCGAAGCGGTTTCCGACGTCATCGAGGCCGGCACCTGGGCCGCGGCCCGGGCGGCGCTGGAGCGGCTGGAAGGCGGGCTGTCGAAAAAAATCGGGGACATAAGGGCGGGCCTGCTCGACGTCCTGGCCCAGCTGGAGGCCTCGGTCGACTTTCCCGAGGAGGACCTGCCGCCGCCGGTGATCAGTGAGATCCAGGAAGCCCTGGAACAGGCCGGAAAACGGATCAGCCAGCTCCTGGAATCAAGCCGCACTGCCAGGCTGCTGCGCGACGGGGCCCGGGCGGTGATCGCCGGCCGGCCCAACACCGGGAAATCCAGCCTGTTCAACCTGATGCTGCGCGAGGAGCGGGCCATAGTCACCGAGCATCCCGGCACCACCCGGGACGTGCTGGAGGGATTCGTCGAGGTGCGCGGGGTGCCGGTGCGCCTGTTCGACACCGCCGGCGTCCGCGAGCCGGCCGACCTGATAGAGGCCGCCGGGGTGGAACGGGCGCGGGCAAAGCTGGAGCAGGCCGACCTGGTGCTGCTGGTGATCGACGGATCTCGGCCTCCCCGGGGGGAGGACAAGAAGCTTCTGGATCAGACCAAGAGCCTGCCGAGGATCGTGATCCTGAACAAGAGCGACCTCAAGCCGGCCTTCACCGCCCAGAAGGGCTGGGTGCGGGTCTCGGCCCTGACCGGCTCTGGCCTTCCGAAGCTGGAGGAGGCCATGGTCGCCGGGCTGACATCTGGCCATGGCGTGGAAGAAGGCGGGGCGGCGGCGGCCAACGTCCGGCAGATCGAGGCCTTGAAGCGGGCTTCGGCCAGCCTGGCCGAGGCGGCCGGGGGCATGGCGCGGAAGCGGCCCTACGAGCTGGTGGCCGAGGACGTCAAGGGCGCGGTCAACGCCCTGGGAGAGATCACCGGGGAGTCGATCGGAAACCAGGTGCTGGAGAGGATCTTCGAAAGGTTCTGC
>DHHE01000200.1:11216-11610 GCA_002403115.1 bacterium UBP2_UBA4780
TTCGTCCGGGAGTACACCTACGAGGCGGGCGAAGCGGACAGCAAGCTGTCCAGCCGGTCCACCGCCCTGGAGCAGGTGAAGCGGGCCCTGCTGGAAGAGCTGGGCACCTACCTGGAAAGCCACACCGAGGTCAGGAACGCCCAGCTGACCATGGACCAGATCACGGCCATGACCGCCGGGGTGGTGCAGACCCAGATAATGGAGGAAAAGTGGAACGGCCGGGAGTACTGGCTTAGGGCCAAGGTGGAGGCCGACCCGGCCAAGGTGGCCGCTGACCTGGAAAACATGAAGCAGAACCAGTCCAAGATGAGGGAGCTGGAGGAGCTGAAGCGCAAGGCCGACCAGGCCCTGGCCGAGAACGAGAAGCTTAAAAGGGAATTGGAGTCGGCCAAGG
>DHHE01000200.1:11692-12338 GCA_002403115.1 bacterium UBP2_UBA4780
CGTTCCTGACGGCCATCGAGGACTTCCAGGGCGCGGTGGAGGCCTACGGCAAGGGCCTGGCGCTAGACCCCGGCTTCTACAACCGGGGATACGCCTGCAACATGCTGGGGATGCACCGCGAAGCCATCGCCGAGTACGACAAGACCCTGAAGCTTGAACCTGACGACTACCAGTCCTGGTTCAATCGGGCGCTCTCCAACCACTTTATTGGCGAGCACCACCAGGCGGTGGCCGACTACGGCAAAGCCATCGCCCTCAATCCCGGCGACCCCCAGGCCTACCACAACCGGGCCATGTCCCATGTCGAGCTGGGAGAGGGCAGGAAGGCGGCCGCCGACATGAGGATCGCCGCCCGGATGGGCTTCGGCCCGGCCCGGCAGTGGCTGGGGGAGAACGAGTGAGAGTGAGAAGGGAGGCCCAGATTGAAGAAATTTTTCGATAAAAACCGCGAACTCTGGGACAAACTTACAGGCATCAACGCCCGGTCGGCCATGTACGACCTGGAGGGATTCAGGCGCGGGCAGAACACGCTGGACCCCATAGAGGTCTCCGAGCTGGGCGACGTCCGGGGCAAGTCCATCCTTCACCTGCAGTGCCACTTCGGCCAGGACACCATGTCGTTGGCCCGGATGGGGGCGCGGGTCGT
>DHHE01000023.1 GCA_002403115.1 bacterium UBP2_UBA4780
AAAGGCTGAAGAGCCGGGCCCCGCAATCGGTCTCTCGAGCGGACTTGTGCTGAGCACAGTCGAAGCAGTCGAGAGGGTGGCGGGGCTCCGGCTATTTCCGTCAGGTAAAATGATTTTACTTGACAAGAAGCCGGCTTCGTGATACATTCATCGTTCATGGGCAAAGGCTTAAAGGACTCAATCAACAAAACCCCTAAAGACTCACCTGTAATCTTTATTAATGACTAAACTTTGGCAAAAACTGCCAGGCATACGGTCATCGAGTTGGCCGGCGTCTCGATACGCCTTTACGGCACTCGACGTCCGGCCAGTCCCTCGGTAAGCTCGGGAACAATCGAGATGAACGCATGCCTCTGATCGGCACTTGGTGAATATTTGCCAAAGTCCAGTTAATGAATGAGAAGGAGGTGACCATCGGAAAGGAAAGAGAGACCCGGCGACACCAAACCACAACTTTCAATCCAACCTCAAGGAGCACTCTCAAATGACTAGGAAGTTCGCATTGGCGGCCGTGGCCCTGGTGCTGGCGACCGGGCTTTGCCTGGCGGCGGACATGACTGCGGAATCAGCCAAGCCCTGGCAGTCCCGGCTGCGGACCTCGCCGCAGACGGTAAAATCCCCCTACGTTCCCCCGGCCAGGCTCGATCCCAAGGTCTGGCATATAAACGAGAGCTTCGAGGGAAGCTTCCCGCCGGCCGGCTGGACCGTCCAGAACGTGGCCGGAGCCAGCATCACCTGGGTGCAATCCTCCAGTTCAGTGCATTCCGGGAGTTACAGCGCCTTCATAAATTATGACTGCAGCGGCTACTCAGAGGATTGGCTGATCACGCCCCAGGTGACCATCCAGTCCAACGACACCCTGTACTTCTGGTTGGATATTTATGATTTCGGTTTTCCACCGGACACAACCAAGGTGATGATCTCCACCACCGACAACCAGCCGGCCAGCTTCACCACCGTCCTCTGGCAGCAGTGGGATGGCGGCGGCTATGTCGACGCCTGGACGGGATATGCGGTGGACCTCTCGGCCTACGCCGGGCAGTCGGTCTATCTGGCCTTCCGCCACAACAACAATTGCGGAGACGGCGTCTTCGTTGACGACGTCCGCATCGGGCACGAACAAACATTGTCCCACAACCTGGCGATGCAGTCCATAGACGTGCCGGCCTCGAGCCCCATTGAGCCGGGCACCCCGTTCACCCCGACGGTGACCGTGAGCAACCCGGGGGGCAACCCCGAGGTGGACTTCTGGGTCTACTACAGCATAGACGACGGCAGCAAGACCGAGGTTTACTCGGCCTCGCAGCAGGTCTCCGACACCCTGCAGCCCGCTGCCACCGCCCAGTTCACCTTCTCCGACTTCACCCCGGCGGCGGGATCGTACACGGTGACGGCCTGGGTGGAGCTGGCCGGCGACGAGTATCCGGGCGATGACACCCTGTCGGCCAGCTACACGTCGTCGTACTGGTTCTGGGAGGCCTGGACCCCTTATTCAGAGGGCTGGGCGGCCGCGGCCATGACCGGGTACAACGGCCTGTTCTACATGTTCGGCGGCAAGAACTTCGCGGCCAGCACGCCCACCAACCAGATAGCCATCTACGACCACGCCACCACGACCTGGTCGTACTCCTCGGCGACTATGTCCACCATCAACTATTACAGCTACGCGGTGCCCGCCCGGGGCAAGATATTCAACATCGGCGGCAGCAGCAGCTGGCCGACCCCGCTCACCAACGTCGACTGCTACTCGCCCGACGGCGATTCCCTCAATCCGCGTTCGCCGCTGCCGGTGGCCACCTGCGAGCACGTGGCCGGTGTCTGGCGCGACTCCCTGATCTACGTTCTGGGCGGCGGGAACTGGTCAATGGCCCCTATCACCAATGTCCAGATCTATGACATCGTAAACGACACCTGGACAGCCGGGACGCCCTTGCCTGTCGGGGTCGGCACCCAGGCCGGGGCCATCCTGGGCGACACCATCGTCATGACCTGCGGTTACGCCAGCGCCCAAATAGCCACAACCTACATCGGCGTGATCGACACCACCAACCCGACCTCGATAACCTGGACGACAGGGCCGGATTACCCGGCCGGCGCCCTTTACCGGGTGATGGGCGGATACATCGGCGATGCCGACAACCACGAGCTGCTGGTCACCGGCGGGCAGCCCGGCCTGGTGCTCACCACCTACTCATACAGCACCGGCAGCAAGGGCTGGATGCCACGGCCCGACAAGATCACCGCGGCCACCAACAGCCGCGGCGGCGGCCAGGTGGGAGAGTACTTCGTGGTCTGCGGCGGCTACACCGGATCGGCCTACTCGCCAAACACGGACGCGCTGCACGTCTGGTGGGCGCCGACCGTCGTCCCGCCGGAGATCGTCTGGACCTCGCCCTATCAGGACGAGACCGGCATCCGCCGCAAGCAGCCGGTCGTCCTCGCCTTTTCGGAGCCCATGGATCCGGCCACGATGGACGGCTACACCAGCCCCAACGTGGGGAGCGTGGACCTCAGCTGGAACGCCACCAACGACACCCTGACCCTGACCCCGCAGGGCCTGTGGGACTACAACACCGAGTACCTGATGATCGTGACCGCCGGGGCCAACCCGGGCGGGGTAAACCTGGCCAAGCTGCCGGACACCCTGAGGTTCACCACCTGGCTGGCGCCGGAGATCATTCAAAGCCAGATGGACGCGCCTGGCAACACCTACGTCAGCCAGATCTTCGAGCCGGCCTATGCCGCCTACACGAGCTACTTGTCCGACGACGT
This sequence comes from bacterium UBP2_UBA4780, assembly GCA_002403115.1. Classification (GTDB taxonomy): domain Bacteria; phylum Edwardsbacteria; class AC1; order AC1; family EtOH8; genus UBA8901. The sequence goes on from DHHE01000023.1 coordinate 2,773, forward strand.
CAATCTGGCCGGCATGGACTCGGTCAAGGTGACCGCCATCGAGCTGGTGGGCGGGGCCTGGAACGGGCACACCTGGCACCACATGGACAGCCTCTACCTGAGCTTCACCACCGACAGCACCGACTTCCCGGCCTGGAGCCAGGAGATCTGGGGCGGCAACCTGCTGCCGGGCACCTTCGAGGACATCTACGACGGCACCAACAACACCTACGTCATGTACCTCGACCCGCCGGTGATGCTGGGCAACGGCAAGACTTGGATGACCTTCGCGCCCTACATGAACTTAGCCGCCAAGGACGGCCAATGCGGCTGGGCGGTGAACGATCCGGTAGAGGTCTACGGCAGCACGCCGGCCTTCCGCAACCCGGGCGGCGCCTTCGGCGTGGGCACCGACTGGCAGCGGGCCAACACAAACTTGGGCATGATGGGCGACGGCGTCTGGCGGACCCTGGGCTACACCTATCCCACCGGCGTGGCCGGCGGACCGACCGGGGCCACCAAGGCGGTGTTCGCCCTGATGCCCAACTTCCCCAACCCGGTGACCGGACGGACCACATTCAGCTTCAGCCTGCCCAAGGCGTCGGACTACTCGCTCAAGGTCTACAACATCGCCGGGCAGATGGTGCAGTCGTTTACCGGCAAGGGCCAGGCCGGGGCCAACAGCGTGAACTGGAACGCCCAGAAGACCGGGGCCGGGGTGTACTTCTTCCAGCTGAACGCCGGCGGCCAGAGCGCCACCCGGAAGCTGGTGGTGGTTAAATAACAACCTTTTTCAGCCACGGATTTACACGGATCCAACTTTAGCCGGGACAATTAGCAAAAAAGGCTGAAGAGCCGGGCCCCGCAATCGGTCTCTCGAGATTACTCGAGGACCGAAGGCGGGGCTTCGGCTATTGGAAATTGTTTCCGAAAACATTTGACAAACAAGGAGATTGGTGATAAACTCTTAATTCGACCCCAGGGGCCGAGAGGCATCCGAAACCACATTAAAACCAAACCGTCAACACAGAAAAGGAGGGGGCGGCGGGGAGAAATGAAGAATAGACGGGCAGGTCAACCAACAACAGCAACCCAAAACACGGAGAAGAGATGAAAAAGGCATTGATCGTAGGTCTGGTGCTGGCGTTCACCGCCGGGCTGTGCCTGGCGGCGGGTACGCCGAGCATAACCTCAACGATAACCGAAGGCCTGAAGGCGAAGGATGCTGCCGCCGGACCGGATTATTCGACCCCCTACCGGCCTTACGTCAAGAAGTCCGGAGGCAAGGCCTGGCAACTGCAGGAGGGTTTCGAGGGATCCTTCCTGCCGGCCGGGTGGGACTCGGCCCGCGTCAGCGGGACATATTCCGGCTATCTGACTCGTGTGACCTCAGGCACCTACCCCACCTGCACGCCCCACAGCGGCACCTACATGGTCAAATGGTACTGCTTCCTGGCATCGGCCGGCAATAGGATGCGGCTGATGACCCCGCCGGTGAGGATAGGCGCCGCCAACGACAGCCTCTCATTTTGGATGACGCATTCCACCGGTTATCCAACAACCAATGACCGCATCGTGGTCGAAAAGATGGTCAAATCCGGCGGCACTTGGGGCTCTTGGGTGCTTGTTGACTCGTTCAGCCGGTACCAGCCCGCGTTCTCCTGGGCCTACAAGGCATTGCCCCTTGGGATGCACAACGGCGACTCGGTCAGGATATCGCTGACCTGCCACAGCATGTACGGCGACAACATCTATCTGGACGACGTGTCCATCGGCAGCGCCTACACTCCGACTGCGGGCGACCTGGAGCTTTACTCCATCGACGCGCCGGCCGGCTCCTACATGGCGCCGGACGAGGCCTTCACCCCGGCGGTGACGGTCAGCAATCCCGGCACCACGCCGGTCTCCAACTACCGGGTCGTCTTCGACATCGACGACGGGACCACCAAGGCCCTGGTCTACACCGACACGGTGGACGTGGCCGGTCCGCTGGACCCGGGGAACACCTACCAGGCCGGCTTCGACGGCTTCACCCCGCAGGGCCTGAGCAACTACTACGTCACCGCCTTCGTGGACGGCCCTGACGACACCTATTCCGGCAACGACACCCTGACCAGTTACTTCCGCACCTTCAACGAGCTGCAGGGCCAGGTGGCCGACGACAACGCCGGAGGCGCGGGCCTGGCCGGGGTCAAGGTCAAGGTGACCGGCCCGGCCACCGACAGCACCTTCACTGACGGCTCGGGCGACTACTTCTTCTTCGACCTGGCGGCCGGGACCTACACCGTCACCGCCGCCAAGGCCGGTTACATCACCGAGACGGCGACAGGCATTACCATCACCGACAACATGCAGACCACCCTGGACCTGAGCATGGGCTACCCGGTGCTGGTGCTGACGCCGACCGACTCCATCTACTGCATCCTGCCCTGGGGCGGGGCCGACTCCACCACCTGGCAGTTCACCCTGGAGAACCAGGGCACCCGGGACATGGCCTACAGCGTCTCCTGGCCGGAGCTGGTCAAGGGCGCCAAGGCCCCGGTCAGCCTGGTGCTGGATGACGGCAGCCGGGACAATGACATCGGGATCGGCGGCACCGCGGAGTTCATCTGGGTCAACCGGTTCACCCCGGCCGGGGGCGAGTTCCCCTTCCGCCTCCAGCAGGTCCAGCTTTACTTCAGCGCGCTAGGGAACGTGGCCATCGGCCACGGGATCCAGATTGTTGTCTACGAGAACACCACCGGCAACAACGACCCGGCGGTGGGCTCCAACTTGCTCTACCAGTACAACACCACCGTTCAGGCGGTTGACGCCTGGAACGTTTACGACCTGCCGGACGAGGTCCTGTTGAACGGCCCGGGCGACGTGGTCATCGGGGTCATCGGGCTCCACGTGCCGGGCACTTCCTACTGGCCGGCCAGCATCGACCAGACGGCCACCCAGCAAAGGTCGTGGGCCGGTTGGTGGACCACCGTCAACCACCCCGAGCCGCCGACATTGCCCCCGGACGATTCATGGATCCTGATTGATGCCTACTTCCCGGGCAACTGGATGATCCGCGGCTACGGCGAGACCGGCAGCGGCTCCGTGGCCTGGCTGGACGTGGCGCCGGCCACGGGCACGGTTCCGGCCTACGACACCGGCTACCTGACGGTCACCTTCGACGCGGCCGGCCTGGACTCGCTGACCGACCACGCGGCCAACGTCACCTTCAACACCAACGCCATGATCACCAAGCGGACCGACTACGTGCCGGCCTACCTGCACGTGGTGGGCACCGGGGTCTCGGGCGGGCCGAGCCAGCCGCTCTCCTACGCCTTCGGGCTTAACGCCAACCGGCCCAACCCGGTCAGCGGGCGGACCAGCTTCAGCTTCACATTGCCCCGCGCCCAGGACTACTCTCTCAAGGTCTACAACGTCTCCGGGCAGCTGGTGGAGAGCTTCACGGGCAAGGGCCAGGCCGGGGCCAACAGCGTCAGCTGGAACGCCCAGAAGGCCGGAGCCGGGGTGTACCTGTACCGGCTGAACGCCGGCGGCCAGAGCGCC
>DHHE01000132.1 GCA_002403115.1 bacterium UBP2_UBA4780
CTGGCGCGGGCCGGCCTGTCCCAGGTCCAACTGAAAAAAAGGCTGTCGGCCCGATACCCGATCCACCGGGCCTCGGAGCGCCAGGCCATCCTGGGGGCGGGAGGGGACCGTGTCCCGCCGCCCCTGGGCCGGACAACCTCGGTCCTGGGCTACGCGGACATGTCCGGAGTGTACTTCCAGGCCATGGCCGGCAAGGACGGCGGGCCCATCGCCATGGGCCTGGAGCTGTACTACCGGAAAAACGCCCGGCCCGGCGGGCTGTCGCGCATCCAGTTGGTCAACTGGCGGGAGCAGGTGCGGCACGTCATCGACGAGTTCCTGGGACGGATGCTGCTGATGCGGGAGAAGCAGAAGCTGGACATCCTGAACAACCTGAACCGGGCGGTGGCCTCCAGCCTGGACCTGGAGAAGCTGTTCGACACCATCCGCCGCCAGCTGATGCAGATAGTGAAGCCTCAAAACATGCTGCTGGCCCTGGCCGACCCCGGGCGGTCCAGGTTCAACGTCGTCTTCGAGTACGAGGGCGGCAGGCGGCGGAAACCCGCCGAGTTCCCCATGGGTCCGGGGCTGGGCACCCTGATCTGGCGCACCAAGCGCCCGATCCTGGCCCGGGACTACCTGACCGAGTGCCGCCGCCGGGGTATCAGGCCCGCCGGCAAGCCGGCCAAGGCCTGGCTGGGCGTGCCCCTGATGGCCGGGCGCGATTGCCTGGGGGTGCTGCTGATGTGGGACTACCGCAGCCACGACACCTTGTCGCCGGAGACGCTGGACCTGGTGGAATCGGTGGCCCACCAGGCGGCCAGGGCCATCGAGAACGCCAGGATTTTCCGGGACAGCCAGCAGCAGCTGGCGGAGACGGCCGCCCTCAACCGGATCAGCCAGGCCATATCCCGGGTGATGGAGCTGGACAAGCTCTGGCCCCTGTTGCACGTCCAGATAAAGCAGATACTGGACGCCTCCAACTTTTACATCGCCCTTTACGATCCGGAGGCCAAGGAGCTTCACTTCAAGTACCAGGTGGAATCCGGGAAGCTTATGCCCCCGGGGCGGAGGAAGCTTTCCGGCGGACTGACCGAGTACGTCCTGCGGACGAGAAAGCCGCTGCTGATCCAGACTCCGGACAAGCTGGAACGAGCCAGAGCCCTGAAGAAGATCAACCTTCACGGCAAGCCATCCAGTTCGTGGCTGGGCGTCCCCATCGAAACCCGGGGCAGGCTGCTGGGGGTTATGGCGGTGCAGAGCTATACCCGGGCCATGGCCTACACCGGGCGGCACCAGGAGCTGATGCTCTCGGTGGCCAGCCAGGCGGCCACCGCCATCGAGAACGCCCGGCTCTTCCAGGCGGCCCAGCGCCAGGTGCGCGAGATAAACGCCCTGTTCCAGGTGGGCCAGGAGGTGGTCAAGGGGCAGAGCCTGGAATCCCTGATGGGGCGGCTGCTGGAGATAATCAAGGAGGGCTTCGGCTACCTGAACTGCGCCATGCTGCTGGCCGACGAGGCGGGCCGCACCCTGGAGGTCAAGTCGGCCAGCGGGTACACCACCGAAGTTGTGGGCACCAGGCTGTCCATAGGCAAGGAGGGCATCACCGGATGGGCGGCCGACCTCAAGCAGACGGTCTACGTGCCCGACGTTCAACAGGAGAACCGCTACCTGCAGGGAAGCACGTCCTGCCGGTCCGAGGTGGCCCTGCCGCTTCTTTCGGCCGGCAGCCTGCTGGGGGTGCTCGACGTCCAGAAGGAACAGGTGGACGGGTTCGCGGCCGAAGAGATCGCCATGCTGGAGGGCTTCGCCAACCAGGCGGCCCTGGCCGTCGACCGGATCAGGGGCGCCTCCATCGTCCAGGAGAAGATCCGGGAGCTGTCGATCCTGTTCGACATCTCGCAGAGTTTCACCGTCAGCAGCGACCTGGCCAGTCTGCTGAGCGCGCTTTCCGGCAAGCTGGCCGACGGGCTTGGAGCCGGGAAGTGCTTCATCGGAATCCGCCTTCCGGCCGGCGACGAGATGGAGATAGGGGTGCCCGAGCACGTTGCCAAGGAGCTTGAATCCGGCCCCGTGGAGGCGGAGAAACTGAGACAGAGGACGTTCCGGTTCAAGCTCGACCATGGCGGCGCGGCCTCGGTCGTCTTCCAGAGCGGAAAACCGCTGCTTTCCAACCGGGCTAAAAGCGACCGGGCGGCCTCCCGGCAGTTCCTGGAATTCTTCGGCATCTCCAAGCTGATGGTCCTGCCGCTGGTCTCCCGCTCCAAGACCATCGGCCTGGCCTACGTGGCCGACCGCCGGGACGGGGGCGATTTCGGCCAACACGACCTGGACCTGGCCGGGGCCCTGGCCGGCCAGGCGGCCCTGGTGGTGGACAACGCCATGCTCTACCGCGACGCCAGCCTGGGCCTCAAGCAGCTGGCCACCCTCTACCAGATGAGCCAGGCCATCACCTCCTCGATGACGGTCGAGGAGATCGTCCGGCTGGGGGTGGAGATGGCGTCCGAGGTGGTGCCGGCCGAAATCGTCTCCCTGATGCTGGTGGACAGAAGCAGCGGGGTGCTGGAGATAAAGGCGGCCAAGGGCCTTTCCGAAGACACCATCAGGAACCTCAGGCTCGGGCCGGGCCAGGGTCTGGCCGGCTGGGCGGCCGAGCACCAGGAGGCGGTCGTCACCGGCAACCTGCAGCAGGACCCCCGTTTCGCCAGGGTGGAGCAGAAGGAGGGCATCGGCCCGGCCATGGCCATCCCCCTGATCGCCAAGGACCGGGTGCTGGGCGTGCTCAACGTCGACAACCGGTCGGGCCATAAGGAGGCATTCAACCAGGAACAGCTGCAGCTGCTGTCGACCCTGGCCGGCTCCATCTCCCTGGCCCTGGAGAGGGCTGTGCTGCTGGCGGACCTGGACGGGAGGATCTCGGCCCAGAAGGCGCTCCTGGAAACCGGGAACATGATGCTGGGCACGCTGGAGGTGCGCGAGGTGCTGGGCAGGATATCAACGGCCATCGAGCGCCTCATCCCCTTCAACGGGCTGGCCATCTACCGGGCCGACTGGGACAACCGCATGCTGCGGCCGATGGTGGCCCGGGGCCCCTTCGAGAAGCAGATCATGGCCGATCCGCCATTCCCCCTGGACACCGGCATCACCGGATCCATCGCCATCAGCGGCCGGCCCGAGATCATCAACGATTCCAGCAAGGACGGCCGGGCGGTCCACATCGAGGGCACCGGGGAGGACAGCGAATCGGTTCTGGCCGTGCCCCTGGTGGTGCAGAGCCGGGCCGAGGCGGTGCTCACCCTGTGGCGGGAGGCGAGGCGGCCGTTCACCGCCGCCGAGCTGGAGCTGGCCACCCTGTTCACCAACCAGGCGGTGGTGGCCTGGAACAACGCCAGGCTTTTCGAGGAGATCAGCGCCCGGGAGGGGGAGCTGGCCGACACCAACAGCCGCCTCAACCTGGCGCTCAAGAGGCAGATCGAGGTCAACACCGAGCTTTCCACCCTGCAGTACCTGTCCAGCACCATCCTCTCCTCGCTGAAGCTGGAGGAGATCCTCTCGGTGGTGGTGGAGGGGATCCGCACCAGCCTGGGGTTCGAGTCGGTGGTCATGAGCCTGGTCGACGACAGCGGCCAGTACCTGTTGCACAAGGCGGCCTCGGGCGTGGGCCAGGCTGATTTCGAGAAGATGCAGCAGGCCCGGACCGGCCTGGAGGAGTACCTGCCGCTGATGCGGCCGGAGTTCCGGATCAGCAATTCCTATTTCCTGACCCGGGGCGGAGAGGGCGACTGGTCCGGCCTGGAATCGGCCGAGCCCTCGCGGCCGGCCGATGACAGGCAGTGGCGGCCGGGCGACCGGATGCTGATACCCCTCTACTCCAAGGAGAAAAAACTGCTGGCCATCGTCCAGATAGACCGGCCGGCCAACGGCCTGATCCCGGACAAGAAGAAGGTCCGCAGCCTGGAGGCCTTCGGCAACACCGCGGTGCTGGCCATCGAGAACGCCCGGCTCTACCACCAGGCCCAGAGCCGCATCGACGAGCTGTCCACGCTCTACGACATCGGCCTGGTGATATCCTCGGCCATCGAGCGGGAGAAGCTCCTGGAAAAGGTGGTGGCCGTCATCCGGGAGAAGCTCCACTACCTCAAGGTGGCCGTCTTCCTGGTCGAGCCCCAGAGCCAGAGCCTGCTGATCGGCGGGCAGAGCGGCTACGGAGACGAGCTGAGGAACCTGTATTTCAGCGTCGGCGGGGACTCGGTGGTGGGCTGTGTGGCGGACCAGGGCCAGCCCCTGATGATAGGCGATGTCAGCCGGGACAATCGCTACAACCAGGCCGATCCCCGGGTGCGCTCCGAGATAGCGGTGCCCATCAAGCGCGAGGGCAAGACCATCGGGGTGCTGAACATCGAGGACGAGAAGCTGAACGCCTTCGGGGAATCGGACCTGAGGCTGCTGACCACCCTGGCCAGCCAGGTCTCGGTGGCCCTGGACAACGCCCGCCTTTACGAGGAGGCCAGGAGCCGGATAATCGAGCTGAAGACGCTGCACGAGGTCGGCAGCACGGTCAGCTCCACCCTCAAGCTGGAGACGCTGCTCTCCCAGGTGTGCCTGATCCTGGAGGAGACGTTCAAGTACTACAAGATCGCCATCCTGCTGGTTAACCCCCAGACCGACGAGCTGGAACTGATGGCCAGCCACGGGTACGGGGACAAGAGGGACAACCTGGGGCGCCGGCTGCGCATCGGCCGGGACGGCATCACCGGCATGGTGGCGGGCAGCGGCGAGGCGGTGGTCATCGACGACGTCACCAAGCACCCCCGTTACATCTGCATCGATCCCAAGACCCGCTCCGAGATCGCCGTCCCCCTGACCTTCAACAACCGGGTGATCGGGGTGCTCAACGTGGAGAGCGACGTTCCCTCGGCTTTCGACCGGGTGGACCAGAGGCTGCTGACCACCCTGGCCAACCAGGTGGCGGTGGCGGTGGAGAACGCCCGGCTTTACGAGGAGACCGAGCAGCTGGCGGTCACCGACGGGCTGACCGAGGTCTTCAACCACCGCTACTTCCAGGGATTCCTGGACCGCGAGCTCAGCCGCGCCCGCCGCTACAACCGGCCGCTGTCGCTGATCATGATCGACCTGGACCGGTTCAAGGACATCAACGACACCCACGGCCACCAGGCCGGCGACCTGGTTTTGCAGCGGGTGGCGGTGGCCGTCAAGTCCCAGGCCCGGGACGTGGACCTGGTGGCCCGCTACGGGGGGGAGGAGTTCATGGTGGTGCTGCCGGAAACCGGCAAGCGGGAGGCCCACGCCCTGGCCGAGCGGATCCGCCAGGCGGTGCGCGAGCAGAGCTACACCCTGCCCGACGAAACCCCCCCGCCGCGGGTGACCATCAGCCTGGGGGTGGCCAGCTATCCCGAGGACGGCTCCGAGAAAAGCGAGCTGGTGGACCGGGTGGACAAGGCCCTCTACCGTTCCAAGACCGAGGGCCGGGACCGGGTGAGCGTCTGACGGGGCCGCTCCGCAAATTTCGGGCGTGACATGAGAGCCTTCAGCAAAACACACTCCCGGTGGTCGCGCGTTTGGCGGGCCTACCTCTTCGCCGCCGCCCTGCTGCTGGTGGGAGCCTCGCTGGTCTACACCCTGGTCCTCATCAGGCGGCTGGAGGAGGAGCCCAGGATCATGTCCCGGGTGTTCGCCCGCTTCTGCATGACCGCGGCCGTGCCCGAGGCGGCCGGGGATTCCCCGGAGACCGGCATCATCTTCGAGGAGGTCATCCAGAAGATAAACTTCCCGGTGATCGTCACCGACCACCAGGGCCTGCCGCTGGCCTGGAGGGGGATAGGGTTGGAGCCGTTCGCCGTCAGCGAAGAGGATTTCGCCAGGTGGGGGACGTTGTCGGCCAAGGATCCGCTTTATCCGCTCAAGAAGGAGCTGGAGGAGCTGGCCGCGGAGAACCAGCCGATACCCATGGTGCTGGGGGCGGACTCGACGGTGGTGGGCTACGTCCATTACGGCCAGCCCAGGGTGCTGCGGGAACTGCGTTACCTGCCGCTCCTGCAGATGGGGATGATCGCCCTGTTCGTGTGGATCGGTTTCATGGGCTTCCGGGCCATCAAGGTGAACGAGGAGCGGGCGGTGTGGGTGGGGCTGGCCCGGGAGGCCGCCCACCAGCTGGGGACGCCCATCTCCTCGCTGATGGGCTGGCTGGCCCTGCTGCGGGACGGCTCCCGGACGCCGGGGCAGGTGATCCCGGAGATGGAGAGCGACCTGGCCCATCTGGAGAAGGTGCTGAACCGCTTCAACCAGATCGGCTCGGTGCCCAAGCTGCGGCCGGAGAGCGCGGGGGCGGTGCTGGAGGAGACGGCCGCCTACCTGGAGCACCGGGCCCAGTCCCAGGGCAGGAAAGTCAGCATCGTCCGCGACCTGCGGGGCGAGGGACGGGTGCTCATCAACCGGGACCTGTTCGGCTGGGCGGTGGAGAACATCATCAAGAACTCGATAGACGCCATCGAGGCCGGGCCCGGTCTGGTCGAGATAGCCATGGTCCAGTCGGCCGGCCGGGTGGAGATTACCATAGCCGACAACGGGCGGGGCATCGCCCCCAGGCACCAGAAGAGGATATTCACCCCGGGATTCACCACCAAGGCAATGGGCTGGGGGCTGGGGCTCTCCCTGGTCCGGCGCATAGTGGAGGATTATCACGGGGGCCGGGTGAGGCTGGTATCCAGCCGCCCGGGGGCCGGGTCCGTCTTCTCCATCCAGCTCCCGGCTCTCCTGTAAAAGGCAACAACTTGAATGATATCCAACAGACTGATTCGTTCCGCATTTCCCAGCGGCCAGATATGGAATTACCTCTGCGTCTCTGCGGGAGAAAACCCGGCCATCAGAAGTCGCAGTGCAACTGGAACTCGATGTGTCAAACCAACAGCCTGATTGCATACTAATGGAAGAGCGCTACCGCATACTCTGGGTGGACGACGAGATAGACCTGCTCAAGTCCCAGATCATTTTCCTCGAGGGCAAGAACTTCCAGGTGACGCCGGCCGCCTCGGGTGACGAGGCCGTGGCCCTGGTCAGGGGAGGGGCCTTCGATCTGGTGCTGCTTGACGAGATGATGCCGGGCCGGGACGGCCTGTCCACCCTGGCCGAGATCAAGCGCCACAAGCCCGACCTGCCGGTGGTCATGGCCACCAAGAGCGAGCGGGAGGACCTGGTGGAGCAGGCCCTGGGCAGCCGGATAGACGACTTCCTGCTCAAGCCCCTGAACCCGGCCCAGGTGCTGGCCTCCTGCCGGCGGGTGCTGGAGGGAAGGCGCATCGCCCAGGAGCACGCCATCACCGAGTACGCCCAGGGCTCGTCCCGGTTCCGGACCATGGATTACTCCGCCATGGACTGGAGGCAGTGGTCGCAGCATTACGTGGAGCTGATGGAGTGGGACCTGCGCCTGGCCCACCTTCCCGACCCCAGCCTGCACCAGAGCCACGAGTCGCTGCTTCGGGACGCCAACGTCGAGTTCTGCCGGTTCATCGAGCATAGCTACGTCCACTGGATGCACGGCGGGGAAAGGCCCCTGCTGTCCCACGACGTCTTCGAGCGCTTCGCCGCCCCGGTGCTGCAGGCTGGAGGCAAGTGCCTTTTCCTGCTGCTGGACTGCCTGCGGCTGGACCAGTGGCTGCTCATCGAGCCGCTGCTCAGGGATATCTTCTCCATCCAGCGCCACTACTACTATTCGATCCTGCCCACCGCCACCCCCTATTCGCGCAACTCAATCTTCTCCGGGATGCTGCCGGCCCAGATCGCCCAGCATCACCCCCAGATGTGGGAGAAGGTCAACGTCTCCAGCGACTCGGGCCGCAACCGCCACGAGTCCCAGCTGATGGAGCTGCTGCTGGGCAGGCTCAAGCTGAAGCCGGCGCCCGCCCCGCGATACATCAAGGTTTCCAACGCCGAAGAGAGCCGCGAGGCCAGGAGGGTTTTCGGCTCGCTGCACAACCTGCCTCTGGCGGCCCTGGTGGTAAATTTCATGGACATCCTGGTCCATCACCGGGCCGAGTCCCAGCTGCTGCAGGAGATGGTGCCGGACGAGAAGGCCTTCCGCGAGCTGACCAACGCCTGGTTCACCAACTCCGACGTCATGGCCATGCTGCAGACGGCCGCCCGCCAGGGGAGGACGGTGGTGGTCACCACCGACCACGGCTCCATCCAGGGGCGGCGGGCCGCCTCCATCAAGGCCGGCCAGGACACCTCGGCCAACCTGCGCTACAAGGCCGGCACCAACGTTTCGGGCGATCCCCGCCAGGTGCTGTGGATCAAGCAGCCGGCCGACTACCAGCTGCCCGAGGAAACCAGGGGCATGCAGTACCTGATCGCCAAGGAGGACTTCTACATGGTCTACCCCACCAAGTTCGACGAGTACCGGCGCCGCTACGAGGGGACGTTCCAGCACGGGGGGATATCCATGGAGGAGATGATCCTGCCGCTGGCGGTGATGACGCCGAAGTAGGGAAGGTGCGCGAGATACGACGATGAGCCGTACGGCCGACGGTCAAAATGATATTTACCGCCTGCTGCAACAGCATCTCGACAAGCAGGCCGTCGGGTTCCCCGCGAGCCCGACCGGGGCAGATACCCGGTTCCTCGCCGAGCTGTTCAAACCCGAAGAGGCACGGGTCGCATTAAAACTCTCGTACCAGCCCATGCCGCAGGACCAGGTTGTCGCGGCCACGGCACATGATTTCCCCGCAGACCAAACCGTGGCCCTGCTGGAAAGCGCCTTTCAGAAGGGGGCCATTGGCTGGAAGCTCAGGGGCGGTGTCCCGCACTGGCACGTCATGCCGATGGTGATCGGCATGTATGAAGCGCAGGACGGAGAACCGTCGAGTGGATTTCTCGCCGCGGCGGGGGAGTACATGCGGACCAAGGCCTATGGCAGGTCATTGGCGTCGACCAAGCCGTCGCAGATGCGGACCATACCGATCGGGAAGGGCATCGCCGCGGAACATCTTTTAGCGACCTACGACGAGGTCCGCGCCCTGGTCAACGCCTCCCCGGGGCCTTTCGTTCTCATGAAATGCATCTGTCGCGAAGAAATGCGGATCGAGGGAAAAGCATGCGCGCAGACCTCGCGGCTCGAGACATGCCTCGCCATGGGCGGCATGGCCGCCATGGTCCTGAGGCGCGGCCATGGGCGCCAGGTAACGGCCGCCGAAGCCCTGGCCGTTCTCCAGCAGAACGAGGACGACTGTCTGGTCTTGCAGCCTAGCAACGCACGGCAGGCGGAATTCGTCTGCTCCTGCTGCGGTTGCTGTTGCGGCATGCTGGGGCTCCAGAAAAGGCTGCCCAACCCGGTCGATTTCTGGGCATCGAACTATTACGCGTCAGTCGATGCCGCTGCCTGCAGCGGCTGCGGCGCGTGCGTCAAACGCTGCCAGGTGAACGCGGTC
>DHHE01000004.1 GCA_002403115.1 bacterium UBP2_UBA4780
GATGTCGCCGTCCGAGGTCTTGCCGCCGAAGATCCAGAATCCCAGGGAGTCGCTGGCCGCCCCGCAATGGTAGGCCATGGCCTGGGGCGCTGCCGTCTGCGCCGACCAGTTGTTGCCCCACTGATTGTAGGCCGCGGCCCCGCCCTGGTAGCCGTCGGCGTTCAGCCCGCCCACGAAGTAGATGCTGTCGTTGACCCCGGCGCCGAAGGCGTAGGCCGCCCGCCAGGGGGTGGTGGCCCGGGTTATCCAGGCGTTGTTGGCCGGGTTGTACTTGATGTTCAGGTTCAGGTAATCGGCGGCCTGCGGCCGGTAGCCTCCGGAGACGAACAGCCTCTTGGTCCCCAGGCTGTCCAGTATCGTGGCCGCGGCCCCGGTCCTGGCCAGGGTGGCCCCGCCTGTCAGGGCCTTTCTCCCGATCCACTGGTTGGTCGAAGCCAGGTAGGCCAGCACGGTGTCGGTCTGGGCCAGGCTGTTGTTCTCGCCGCCGGCGCAGAACACGGTGTCCTTGACCGCGGCCACCCCCATGAAGGCCCTGGGGAAAGGCATGGCCGGCAGCCCGGTTATCCAGGTATCGGTCGCCGGCTGGTAGGCCTCCAGCAGGTCCAGGGCGTTGCCGCCCTGGCCGTATCCGCCGACCAGGTAGACGATGGAGTCGCCCACCGCGGCGCAGCCCGCGCCGTAACGGGCCGTCGGCATGCCGGCCATCTGCTGCCAGGGCTCCCCGTTAAGGGTATCGCCGGCCGGATCGTAGCGCCAGACGGTGGCGGTAGCCTGGATGTAGTTCCTGCCGCCAAAGACGTAGATCATCCCGCCCGCCCGGCAGGAGGCGGACCCGTATCTCCACTCGGGAAGATCCGACTTGCGCGCCCAAACCAGCCTCAGGTCGTTGAGCGCTTGTGACAGCGAGGCGGAGACCTGGATGGCCGAGTCGGGCGCCACCATCAATCCGGCGGCCTGGTAGGGGGCGAAACCGGGAGAGGAAACGTCGATGGTGTAGTTTCCGTCAGGCAAGCCGGAGATGCTGTAGTTGCCCTGGCTGTCGGCGGTGTCGGCGGCCGACCACGGCCCGGAGGCGCTGATCACCGCCCCGGCCACCGGGGTGGTCCCGTCGGTTTTGGTGATGGTCCCCTCGATCCAGCCGTAGATGGAGTGAAGCACCGCGTCGACCACGGCCGAGGAATCGCTTTCCAGGACCAACGGCCCCAGGGTGTCGCTGATGAAAACCGGGTGCGAGACGATCAGCGAGTCACCGGACGTGGTACTGACCGAGGCGAAGGCGTAGCGGCCCTGGGCGTCGGTGTAGACGCTCAGGTTGTTGGCCCCCCGCAGCCGGACCTCGGCGCCGGCCACCGGGGTGGTGCCGTCGTATCTGGTCACCAGGCCGGCCAGGTCGGCCAGGGCCGAGGGAAGTTCGAAGTCCCGTCCGGGCGCGTCCTGGCCGGCCGTCACCGTGACGGCGGTCAGGCTGCCGGGAAGGTACTGGGCCGCCTCGGCCGTCAGGGAGTCGTATGTACCCCCGCCGACGTTCCTGATGAAGAACCTGCCGGCGGCGTCGGTGACCGCGGTTTCGTGGACCGCAGCGCCGTCATAGAGCTTCACCGCCGCCCCCCCTATCGGCCCCCGGCCCCCGGTGCGGGTGACCAGGCCGGAGACCGAGCCCCGGTCGGTGGCGATGGGAGCGCCCGGGTTGTCCCACAAGTACTTGGCGCTGTCCGAGGCCGACCGCAGCTCGGCCAGGCTGTTCCCGGCCACCACCGCGAACACAGCCTTGGCGCTGTCCCCGGGATTCATGGTCCACGGGCCCAGCGACTGGAGGACGTGACGGGTGGCCAGGTCGTTGGCGTGGTACCTGACCAGGACCTCCGGCAGGTAGAGGTAGCGGTAGGTGACGAACACCGGCTCGCTGGCGTAGTTGGGGAAATTGGTGCCCAGGCGGATGTCGCCTGTTCCCGGGTCGTAGCTGCCGCCGGCGAAGTAGTCGAAGGTGTCCCCGTAGTCGGTGACGCTGAGGACCTCCACCAGCTTGGTGTAGTCCATCCAGGTGCCGGCGTTCAGCAGGCTGTCGCTCATATTCCAGGAGGCGTCGTACATCCAGGCCTCCTGCCGGTTCTGGGTGGCCGTGTCCTCGTCGATGGCGGAGCCCAGGTAGATGATGCCATTAGGCAGGTCGGCCGATCCCCCGGTGAAGTAGTTGATCCCGGCCATCAGGCTGTCGTTGCGGCCGTAGACACCGGCCACCTCGTCCAGCCCGGCCGGATCTATCCCCAGCGTCCACGGGTCCCAGGGCATGGTCTTCGTCAGGGAATGCCGGAAACTGTACGATACCCGGGCGTTGTTGCCCAGGTAGCGGTAGTCGACGTACATCGGGTAGCTCCCCCAGTCGGGATAGGGAGTGCCCAGGATGACCACCCCGGTGGCCGGGTTGAAGGAGCCCCCGGGGTAGTAGTTGGTCCCGGTGCCCGAGGCGTTGTCGTAGACACCGATCACCGAGTCCACCGGGACCGCCAGCCCGCCGACCGTGGTGTCGTCGCTGGCCCACAGCTCGGCTTTAAGCAC
>DHHE01000076.1:0-5877 GCA_002403115.1 bacterium UBP2_UBA4780
TTAACCAGCCAATCCGATAACCGGAAACCGAAGGGAGGTCTAAAAATGGCCAAGAAAAAAGTGATCATCATGGGAGCCGCCGGACGCGACTTCCACAACTTCAACACGTATTTCCGCAACAACAAGGCCTACCAGGTGGTGGCCTTCACCGCCACCCAGATCCCCGACATCGCCGGCAGGAAGTACCCGGCCGCCCTGGCCGGCAGGTCGTACCCCAAGGGCATCCCCATTTTCGACGAGAAGGACCTGGCCAAGCTGATCGGCAAGCTCAAGGCCGAGCTGGTGGTCTTCTCCTATTCCGACGTTCCCTACGGCCATGTCATGAGCCGGGGGTCGGTGGTCAACGCCGCCGGAGCCGACTTCATGATGCTGGGTCCGCGGGACACCATGATCAAATCCACGAAACCGGTGATCTCCATCTGCGCGGTGCGCACCGGCTGCGGCAAGAGCCAGACCACCCGGCGGGTGATAGAGATCCTGATGGGCATGGGCAAGAGGGTGGTGGCCGTAAGGCACCCCATGCCCTACGGCGACCTGGTCAAGCAGAAGGTGCAGCGCTTCTCCACCATCGACGACCTGGCCAAGCACAAGTGCACCATCGAGGAGATGGAGGAGTACGAGCCGCATGTGGCCCGGGGCAACGTCATCTACGCCGGGGTTGACTACGAGGCCATCCTGCGGCAGGCCGAGCGCGAGGCCGACGTCATCGTCTGGGACGGCGGCAACAACGATTTCCCCTTCTACAAGTCCGACCTGGAGATAGTGGTGGTGGACCCCCACCGGGCCGGGCACGAGCTGGGCTACTACCCGGGCGAGGTGAACCTGAGGCGGGCCCAGGCGGTGGTCGTCAACAAGGAGGACAGCGCCCGGCGCGAGGACATCGACCTGGTCAAGCGCAACATCGCCGCGGTCAACCCCAGGGCGGTGGTGGTGGACGCCGACTCGCCGGTCAAGGCCGAGGCCCCGGACTCCATCCGCGGCAAGCGGGTGCTGGTGATCGAGGACGGCCCGACCCTGACCCACGGCGAGATGAAGTACGGGGCCGGGGTGGTGGCCGCCCGGAAGCACGGAGCCTCGCAGCTGATCGATCCGCGCCCCCACGCGGTGGGAACCATCAAGGAGACATTCCGGAAGTACCCGGAGATCGGCACCCTGCTTCCGGCCATGGGCTATTCCAAAAAGCAGATCGAGGACCTGCAGGCCACCATCAACGCCACCCCCTGCGACATGTTCGTCATCGGCACGCCCATCGACCTGCGGCGGCTGGTGACCTTTCCCCGGCCGGCGGTGCGGGTGACCTACGACCTCAAGGAGACCTCCAAGCCCGACCTGGCCGAGGTCATCAGAAAAACGGTGAAATTCAAAAAATAAGTTTTCTGCCACGGAGGCACAGAGGCTCTGAGGTAATATTTTCAGCATGAGGGAACAACATCTCTGTGTCTCGGTGTCTCTGTGGCAGATAACATTCGCCCCATGAACAAGACCGCGGTCATCGCCCTGGGCGGGAACGCCATCGGGGCCACCGGCAAGGAGGACATCCACCGGCAGTTCTCCAACACCCGGACGGCCCTGGAGGGCATCATGCCCCTCATCCGGCAGGATTACAATCTGGCCGTCACCCACGGCAACGGTCCCCAGGTGGGCAACGCCCTGCTGCGGGTGGAGCGCACCTATCCCGGCCTGCCGGCCCTGCCCCTGGGGGTGATCGTGGCCGACACCGAGGGCGGCATGGGCTACATGATCGAGCAGTGCCTGCAGAACCGGCTAAGGCAGGAAAAAATCGCCCGGGACGTGGCCACCATCGTCACCCAGGTGGTGGTGGACAAGGACGACCCGTCCATTCTGAATCCCTCCAAGCCCATCGGGCCTTATTACCAGGAGTCCGAGGTCGAGGGGCTCAAGGCCCGCGGGTGGACGGTGCGCGACGACGCCGGGCGCGGCTACCGGCGCTTCGTGCCCTCGCCCATACCGAAGGCCATCGTCAACAGGAGGATCATAAAGAGCCTGGTGGAGGAGGGGACCATCGTCATCGCCGCCGGCGGAGGCGGGGTGCCGGTCTGCGTCGAGAACGACGGCGCCTACGAAGGCGTCGACGCGGTCATCGACAAGGACCGGGCCTCGGCAGTGCTGGCCCGTGACATCGGGGCCGGCACCCTGATGATCCTGACGGCGGTGGACAAGGTGTCCCTCAATTTCAACAAGCGGGACCAGAGGGACCTGGACTCGATGACCCTGGCCGAGGCCAAGCGCTACCTGGCCGAGGGGCACTTCGCCGCCGGCAGCATGGGCCCCAAGGTGGAGGCGGCCGTCCAGTTCCTTGACGGCGGCGGGGAGCAGGTGATCATCACCTCGCTGGAGAAGGCGGCCGGGGCGCTGTCGGGGGCGGCCGGGACCAGGATAGCCAGGTAAAGACCGGCGAACCGCTAAAACGCAAAGAAATTAAGATCCTGAAGTGTCCTGTGAGCATCAGATTCCAACCGTAGCCGGGGAAAACGGCTACGCCTAAGGACACGGCCAGCCGTGTCCCAACCGCAATACAAGAGAACGGAGAGAAAATGAATTTATTCGTGGGCAGTCTTGCCCAAGACGTGACCGAAGAGGACCTGCGGGCGGCCTTCGAGCCCTTCGGCAAAGTGGACACGGCGACGGTGATCATGGACCGGACCACCAACCGCTCCCGCGGCTTCGGCTTCGTGGAGATGCCCAACGGGGTGGAGGCCCGCAAGGCGGTGGAGGCCCTGTCCGGCCGGCACCTGATCAAGGGCAAGGCCATCATGGTCAACGAGGCCCGGCCCAAGGACGGGGGCAAGCGGGGCGGCGGGAGGCGCTGGTAACCCTGGAAAGCGAAAAACGAAAACGAAAACGAAACGAAAGATCATTCCCACAACGGCTGAGGCCGTCATTCGTTTTCGTTTTCCCATTTGCTTTTAGTAAAGCGTAACGGAGGCTCTATGGCCAAGAACACCACGGTGGAGGAGGCCCGGGCGGCCATCGAGCAGGACTTCAAGCAGGGCTACGACCTGCCGGTCTACGTCTACAAGCCCTGGTGCAAGTCCTGCGAGATCTGCGTGGCTTTCTGCCCCAAGCAGGTGCTGGAGATGGGCGAGGACCGCAAGCCCAGGCTGGCCCGGCCCCGGGATTGCATCCGCTGCCGGCAGTGCGAGCTGCGCTGTCCGGACCTGGCCATATTCGTCTGCGAGGAGAAAGCGAAATGAGCAAGCAAGTCGCCCTCCTCCAGGGCAACGAGGCCTGCGCCCTGGGCGCCATCTACGCCGGCTGCGACTTCTTCGGCGGCTACCCCATCACCCCGTCCACCGAGGTGGCCGAGGAGATGGCCCTGATGCTGCCCAGGAGCGGAGGCAAGTTCATCCAGATGGAGGACGAGATCGCCGGGATCGGCACGGTGCTGGGAGCGGCCGCGGCCGGAGCCAAGGCCATGACCGCCACCTCCGGCCCCGGCTTCTCCCTGATGATGGAGCTTCTGGGCTACGGCTGCATGGCCGAGCTTCCCTGCGTCATCGTCAACGTCCAGCGGGGCGGCCCCTCCACCGGTCTGCCCACCAAGGGGGCCCAGGCCGACATGCTGCAGGCCCGCTGGGGAACCCACGGCGACCACCAGGCCATCGCCCTCTGCCCATCGTCCATCGAGGAATGCTTCACCCAGACGGTCAAGTGCTTCAACCTGGCCGAGAGGTTCCGGATGCCGGTGCTGCTGATGATGGACGAGTTCATCGGCCACATGCGGGAGAAGATGACCATCCCCCAGCCAGGGGAGTTAGAGACATACACCCACCCCCGGCCCAAGATCAAGCCGGCCGAATACCGGCATTTCGGCGAGGGAACCGGCGTCGGCGGGGCCTACGCGGCCATGGGCTCGGGCTACCGCTTCAACATCACCGGGCTGACCCACGACCCCAAGGGCTTTCCCACCAACCGGGCCGACGAGACCAAGTGGAAGATGGACCGGCTGCGGGCCAAGGTGGCGGACCACCTGCCCGAGCTGACGGAGGTGGAACGCGAGTTCATGGACGACGCCGAGATAGTGATCTTCTCCTACGGGGCGGCGGCCCGGACCGCGCAGCAGGCGGTGAGGGAGGCCCGGGCCCAGGGCGTCAAGGCCGGCCTGCTGAGGCCGACCGTGGTCTGGCCATTCCCTGACCAGGTGGTGACCGAGGCCCTGCGCCAGGCCAGGGCCATGGTGGTGGCGGAACTGAACCAGGGCCAGATGATACTCGAGGTGGAGCGGGCCAACCGCACCCACACCCGGGTGCTGCCGGCCCTGCGCTATGACGGTGAGATGATCACGCCGGCCGAGGTGATGAACGTCATTGCGGAGGCGGCCAGATGAAGATCCACCCTGCCTACGAGATGCTGCGGCCGGACAAGAACTTTCCCAACGTCTGGTGCCCGGGCTGCGGCCACGGCATCGTCCAGGGGGCCATCATCCGGGCGGTGCAGAAGCTGGGCCTGGACCGGGACGAAATGGCCATGGTCTCGGGCATCGGCTGCTCCTCGCGGATGCCGGTCTACTGCGACTTCAACAGCCTGCACACCGCCCACGGCCGGGCCATCGCCTTCGCCACCGGGGTCAAGCTGCACAACCCCAAACTGCACGTCATCGTCATCACCGGGGACGGCGACGCCCTGGCCATCGGGGGCAACCACTTCATCCACGCCGCCCGGCGCAACGTGGAGATGACGGTGGTGTTGATGAACAACATGATCTACGGCATGACCGGGGGCCAGTACTCGCCCACCACCCCCATCGGCAAACGGGCCTCGACCGCGCCCTACGGCACGGCCGAGCGCGACTTTGATCCCTGCTCGCTGGCCAAGGCGGCCGGCGCCGTCTTCGCGGCCCGGGGCACGGTGTACAACGCCGCCGAGCTCGAGAAGCTCATAACCCAGGCACTGGCCAAGAAGGGCTTCGCCCTGGTGGAGGCCGTCTCCCCCTGCCCCACCCTCTACGGGCGGCTGAACCGGGAGGGCAACGCCGTCAAGATGATGCAGTGGCAGAAGGAGAACACCGTCAACGTCAAGGCGGCCGAGAAGCTGCCGCCGGAGAAGGTCCGGGGAAAGATCGTCACCGGGGTGTTCCACGACGCCGAGACGCCGGGCTACACCGAGATCTACGACCGGGTGATCGCCAAGGCCAGGGGCGCATAGCCGCGATCCGCCCCCTGGAGGCACTTCTAAGGAAGCCAGGAATACAGGAAAACACTTCTGGTCGCAATCAACCTTTCTTGGATTCCTGGATTCCTTAGGGATAACCTAGACGATAGACGAGGAAGCTGCATGTCAAAAAGGCACGAGATACGCCTGTCCGGCTCCGGCGGCCAGGGGATGATAACCGCCGGCGTCATCCTGGCCGAGGCGGCCGGGGTCTACGACGGCCAGAACGTGGTCCAGTCCCAGAGCTACGGGCCCGAGGCCCGGGGCGGGGCCAGCAAGGCCGAGGTCATCATCTCCGACCAGGAGATCCACTTCACCAAGGCCACCGCCATCGACATCCTGCTGGCCATGACCCAGGAGGCCTGGGACAAGTACAGCCACGACCTCAAGTCCGACGGGGTGGCCGTCGTCGACTCCTTCTACGTCAAGGAGGTGGACCGGCCGGGGGTGCACAAGCTGCCCCTGGCGCAGATGGCCCGGCAGGAGGTGGGCATCGAGATGGTGGCCAACATCATCGCCCTGGGGGCCATCGCCGGGATCACCAAGGTGGTCACCCGGGAGTCGCTGGAGAAGGCGGTGATGTCACGGATACCCAAGGGCACCGAGGACAAGAACCGCCAGGCGCTGGAGATCGGGTTCCGGCTGGCGGCCGGAGTGTGATGACTGGTGACGCAGCCGGCCGGCGTCTCGATACGTCCGCCGTTG
>DHHE01000076.1:6061-9492 GCA_002403115.1 bacterium UBP2_UBA4780
TTCATGACCTCGGGGCGCTGCATCCTGTGCGTGGTGGAGCGGCAGGGGGCCATCGCCAGCCTTCGCCAGCTGGTGGGCAGCACCAACCCCAAGGAGGCGGCCTTCGGCACCATCCGCCGCGACTACGCCACCGACACCCGGCAGAACTGCGTCCACGCCTCCGATTCCCCGGCCTCGGCCCAACGGGAGATAGGGTTCTTCTTCAAGCCCCCGGCCCTGGCCCGGATCACCCGCCGGCTGAAGGGGATCTACCGGCTGCCTTTTGTGAAACGGTAGTAACGTACTACGTTCAACGTTGAACGTGATACGACGGCGGATTAATCATCACGCGAAACGGTGCTGCGCCGCGCGAATCAACAGAGCATAATCGCTATAGGAGTGCGTTAGTGGCCAAAGACACCATCATCCTGTCGCTGAACTGCGGCAGCTCGTCGGTCAAGTACCAGCTCTACAACTGGACACGCCGGGAGATCATGGCCAAGGGCATCGTGGAGCGGGTGACCATCGGCGGCTCGTCGATCACCCACGAGGTGCCGCACCGGGAGCCCGTCAGGATCGACCACGACTGCCCCAACCACGAAGTGGCCATCAAGCTGATCCTGGACACCATGCTGGGCGACGGCAACGTGCACCTGTCGGACGTCAAGGACATCGCCGGGATAGGGCACCGGGTGGTCCACGGCGGCGAGAGATTCGCCAAATCGACCCTGGTGACCGAGGAGGTGATCAAAGCCTTCGAGGAGCTGGCGGCCCTGGCCCCGCTGCACAACCCGCCCAACGTTCTGGGGATCCGGGCGGCCCAGGCCATCATGCCGACCGCGCCCCACGTGGCCGTCATGGACACCGCTTTCCATCAGACCATGCCGGACACCTCCTATATCTACGCCCTGCCCTACGAGTGGTACGAGAAGTACGGGGTGCGGCGCTACGGCTTCCACGGCACCTCCCACCTCTACGTGGCCAGGCGGGCGGCGGTGATGCTGGGCCGGGACCCGCTCCAGGTCAACCTGGTCACCTGCCACATCGGCAACGGGGTCAGCCTGGCGGCCATCAAGAACGGTCAGAGCTTCGACACCAGCCTGGGGCTGGGCACGGTCGAGGGCCTGGTGATGGGCACCCGGGCCGGCGACGTCGACCCGGTGATCATGCCGTTCATCTGCGACAAGGAGGGCAAAACCGCCAAGGAGGTGGAGGCCGTCTACCTCAAGAAATCCGGCCTGCTGGGGGTCAGCGGCAAGTACGCCGACCGGCGCGACATCGAGAACGCCATGGACGCAGGCGACCAGAGGTCCAGGCTGGCTTTCGAGATCGAGTGCTACCGGCTGCGCAAGTACATCGGGGCCTATTACGCGGCCCTGGGCAGGCTGGACGCGGTGGTCTTCACCGGCGGGGCGGGCGAGATGGGCCGCCGGCTGCGGGCCGGGGCGCTGGCCGGGCTGGAGGAGATGGGCATCGCGCTGGACGCCGCCAGGAACCAGGAGGCCAAGAGCCGGAACCGGGAGTTCGAGATTTCGAAGCCCGGCTCGAAAGTGAAGGTCTACGTGATACCGACCGACGAGGAACTGGTGTTCACCGAGGACGTGGTGGCCATCATCGAGGGCCGCTACGATCTTCACACCAAGTTCAAGTACTCGTTTCAGGACCCGGGCTACGTCAACCGGATGCGGGACGAGGCCTATCTGAGGGAGCAGTCCAGGAAGAAGTGAGGATCAACCTCAGGGACATCCCCGACGGCATCACCGCCATCGAGGTGGCAAAGCCCGACGGGTCGCCCGACCTGCCGGGCTTCTCCGACATAGGCGGGCGGCTGACCCTGGACAGGAACGGGGACATACTCAGGATCACCGGCCGGCTGGCCTACGCCTGCCGTCTGGAGTGCAGCCGCTGCCTGGGGTGGTTCCGGCTGGAGGCCCAGGAGCCGGTCGAGATCTATTTCCGGCCGCAACAGGCCGGGGAAACCGCCGGACACCGGGAGGGGGAGCTCAAGGCCGACGACCTCTCGGTGCTGACCTACCGTGGCGCCGAGCTGGACCTGTGGCCGGCCATCAGGGAATCGCTGGAGCTGGCCCGGCCCTTGAAGCCCTTGTGCCGCCAGGACTGCCGGGGTATATGCCACGGCTGCGGCCGGGACCTTAACCGGGAGGCATGCCGCTGCGCCCCGGACCCGGAGGACCCCCGCTGGGAGGCGCTGAGGGCTTTATCGGGGAAGGGCGGGGCCGGGAAGAAGGGCCGGGCGAGGAAGGGGGCCGGTGGAAGCTAGGTTCTACCAGAAGCTGGACGGGCGGGAGGTCCGATGCCTGCTCTGTCCCCACGCCTGCCGGATAGCGCCGGGTCAGGCCGGCCGCTGCCGGATAAGGCGCAACCGGGAGGGGACCCTGGAGGCCTCGGGCTACGCCCATCTGGTATCCATGGCCATGGACCCCATCGAGAAGAAACCGCTCTACCACTTCCATCCCGGTTCCCACATCCTTTCGACCGGCCCCAACGGCTGCAACCTTTCCTGCCAGTTCTGTCAGAACTGGGAGATCTCCCAGTCCGACATCCCCACCGCCCGGGTGGAGCCGGAGCAGCTGGTGCAGGCGGCCCTCAGCCACCAGTCGCTGGGCATCGCCTACACCTACACCGAGCCCCTGGTGTGGTTCGAGTACCTGATGGACGCCTGCGCCCTGGCAAAGGAGAGGGGCCTGGCCAACGTGCTGGTGACAAACGGCTACGTCAACCCGGAGCCGCTGGAGGAGCTGCTGCCGCTGGTCGACGCCATGAACGTCGACCTGAAATCACTGGACCCCGATTTCTACCGGACGGTCTGCGGCGGGGAGCTGGCCCCGGTGCTGGGCACGATCGAAAAGGCCCGCGGCCGCTGCCTGGTGGAGCTGACCAACTTGGTCATCCCCGGGCTTAACGATTCGCCGGATCAGCAGCGGAAGCTGATCGACTGGGTGGCCGGTCTGGACCAAGGCATCCCGCTGCACCTCTCCCGGTACTTCCCCCAGCACAAGATGCGCCGGCCGGCCACATCGGAGATCATCCTGATCGAATTCGCCAACCGGGCCCGGGAGAAGCTGCACTACGTCTACGTCGGCAACATCAGACTGCCGGACATGGCCGATACCCGGTGCCCCGGCTGCGGCGCGGTGCTGGTTGACCGCGACGGGTCCGCGGTTCGCAAGACCGGTCTCAAGGAAGGCGCCTGCCGCCGCTGCGGGCGCAAGGCGGACATCGTCGGGGTTTGAACCAGCGCCGGTTTTATTGTAACAAACTATCTGAACTTTGGCTAAATATGTTATGCATGCGGTCATCTCGATGCTTCGACTACGCTCAGCACGTGTTTATCCTGAGTGAAATCGGAGGATTGTTCCCGAGCCTGTCGAGACACTGTCCGGTCGTGGTTCGACAAGCTCACCACAAGTCGAGTGTCCGCCTGGTCTCGA
>DHHE01000076.1:9584-14075 GCA_002403115.1 bacterium UBP2_UBA4780
GGGTTACATCCTGCTGGTGCTGCTGGGCGGGGCCTTGCTGGGCAGCGCCCTGGGCCAGCTGGTGGGAGTACTGCTGCCACAGGGGGTGGTGCGGGACTTCTTCGTCAGGGCGGTGACCCCGGGCCTGACCCAGCCGGTGACTGTCGATCTGCTGGTGCTGACCCTGACCTTCGGGTTCACCCTGAAGCTGAACATCGTGGCCCTGCTGGGCGTGGTGCTGGCGGCCTACCTCCTCAAGTGGATGTGACCTTTGCCGCACCCGAATGGTCAAGGGAGCGCGACGCTCCCTTTTCCGTTGCTGACAGCTGCCGGATGAAAGGCCTCGCATGAAACACGGACAGGCGGCAACCAAGCTCCAGGGATCGTTGGCCGGTTTTGCGGAAGAGAACGGCCTGTTCCGCCCAGGACACCGCGTGCTGGCGGCCGTCTCCGGCGGCCCCGACTCGGTGGCCATGCTCGACCTGCTCTGCAGGCTGAGGAAGGGCCTGGGGATCGAGATCGGCGCGGCCCACCTCAACCACTGCCTGAGGGGGGCGGAGTCCGACGGCGATCAGCGCTTCGTCAGGTCTCTGGCCCGGAGGATGGGTGTGAAGTGCCATACCGGCCGGGCCGCCGTCGCCAAGCTGGCCAAGAGGGGAAAGCTCTCCATCGAGACCGCGGCCAGGGAGGCTAGGAGGGATTTCCTGGAACGGACCGCCCGGAGTTTCAAATACGACAGGATCGCCACCGGTCACACCATGGACGACCAGGCCGAAACCGTGCTGATGCGGCTGATCCGGGGGTGCGGTCCGGACGGTCTTGCCGGGATCCCGGTCAAGAACGGCAGGTATGTCAGGCCGCTTTTGGGGACCGGGCGCCGGGAGGTGATGGCCTACCTGGCAGCCCGGCACCTGGCATACAGGACCGACAGCACCAACCGGCAGGCAACGGCCTTCAGGAACAAGGTCCGTCTCGAGCTGATGCCCCTGCTGAGAAGGCTAAATCCCCGGATAACCGGGTCTTTGGCCCGCACGGCCGAGGCCTTCGCCGGCGACCGGGAGATCGTCGCGCAGGCCGTAAGTGAGGTTGCCGGCAGATGCGTTTTGCCGGGTAAGTCCGAATTTGCTATTGAATTGCAACCCTTTAAAGGTTATAATAAAGGGTTACGGAGAAACATCATCAGGTGGTGCTGCGCCGGGCTGTTGGGCGCGGGCTTCGCGCCGGATTTTGCCTCGGTCGATGGCGTTCTGGCCCTGGCCGAGACCGGCCGGGTGGGCAAGCGCCGGCGCCTGCCTAACGGTCTCTGGGCTTGGCTCGGATATCAGAGGCTTCACATCGGCAAAGCCCCCGAAGACGGCATCGAAACCGGCGAAAAAGCGGTGCCGCTCAGGGTCCCCGGGGCCGCCCGTTTTGGAAATTGGTCGATCAAGTCCTCGCTGGCGTCGGGTTCCAAAGCTGAAATGGCAGGGGCACCTTCGGAAACGGTGTTTTTCGATCACGGAAGGCTGGACGGCCGAAGGCTTTCGGTGGGGGGGGTGAGGCCGGGACTGAGGATCAGGCTTTTCGGTTCGAGCGTGACGCGCAAAGTCCAGGACATCCTGGTGGACGCCAAGGTCCCGCGCGCCGAGCGCGGCTCCCGGCCGGTGGTCTTCGCCGGGGACACCCCTATCTGGCTGGCGGGCATCAGGAGGTCGGACCTGGCCCCGGTAACAACAAGGACAAAAAAGGTCTTGAGACTGGAGTTGACGGCAGATGGCGGATAAGAATTTCCGGGTGCTCATCTCCCAGAGGAGGCTGGAGGCCAGGATCGGGCAGCTGGGCAGGGAGATATCGAGGGACTACCGGGGCAGGAAACCGGTGCTGGTGGGCGTGCTCCGGGGGGCTTTCGTCTTTTTGGCCGACCTGCTGAGGAACATCACCGTCCCGGCCGAGGTCGACTTCATCTCGGTGGGCAGCTACGGCGACGCCAAGGTTTCGTCCGGGGTGGTGCGCCTGCTGCAGGATTTGAACACCAACATCAGGGGCCGGCACGTCATCCTGGTCGAGGACATCGTCGACACCGGGGTGACGCTGTCCTACCTGACGCACAACCTGAGGACCAGGCGCCCCAGGAGCCTGGAGATCTGCACCCTGCTGGACAAGCACGAGAAGCGCAAGGTCCATGTCCCGCTGAAGTACGTGGGCTTCCGCATACCAGACAAGTTCGTGGTGGGCTACGGGCTGGACTACGCCCAGCAGCACCGCAACATCCCCTACATCAGCTGGGTGAGGGAGGATTAAATGCCCAACGGAATCAACCGCAAGCGCCGGATGGGAAAGATGCCGTCGCCCCCCGGCTTCGGGTCGGGGGCCAGGACCCTGCTGTTCTGGCTGGTGCTGGTGATGCTGGCCATCACGCTCTACAACCTCTTCTCCGGCCGCAGGGAGCGGACCGAGGAAATCATCTACAGCCGTTTCCGCGAGGAGCTGAACGCCGGCAACGTCGGCCAGGCCACCTTCACCGGCCGCCAGGTCAAGGGGACCTACCGGGAGCCGCGGATCAAGGTGCAGCAGGGGGCCCGGGTGGAGTACGCCAAGTTCAAGACCTACCTGCCCATCGAGGACCCCGGCCTGATCGCCGAGATGGAGGGCCGGGAGGTGCAGATCAAGGCCGAGAGCACCGAGCCCAGCCTGCTGGTCTCCATCATCACCCAGTGGGGGTTCATCATCGTCATCGTGGTGCTGTGGCTGGTTTTCATGCGCCAGATGCAGGGAGGGCAGAAGGGGGTTTTCAGCTTCGGCAAGAGCCGGGCCAAGCTGATGGAGGAACGTACCAAGGTCAACTTCGGCGACGTGGCCGGGGCCGACGAGGCCAAGGAGGACCTGAGGGAGATCATCGATTTCCTGAAGGAGCCCAAGAAGTTCACCAAGCTGGGAGGCAAGATCCCCAAGGGCGCCCTGCTGCTGGGGCCGCCGGGCACCGGCAAGACCCTGCTGGCCCGGGCGGTGGCCGGTGAGGCCGGGGTGCCCTTCTTCACCATCTCCGGATCGGACTTCGTGGAGATGTTCGTGGGGGTGGGGGCGGCCAGGGTGCGCGACCTGTTCGAGCAGGGCAAGCGCAGCGCCCCCTGCATCATCTTCATTGACGAGATAGACGCGGTGGGCCGCCACCGGGGAGCCGGCATGGGAGGGGGCCACGACGAGCGGGAGCAGACCCTCAACGCCCTGCTGGTGGAGATGGACGGGTTCGCCGGCAACGAGGGCATCATCATCATCGCCGCCACCAACCGGCCGGACGTCCTGGACCCGGCACTGCTGAGGCCGGGCCGCTTCGACCGGGTGATCGTGGTCGACCGGCCGGACATCAACGGCCGGGAGGGCATCCTCAAGGTGCACACCAAGAACAAGCCGCTGGCTCCCGACGTCAACCTGAAGGTCTTGGCCCGGGGCACTCCAGGTTTCTCCGGGGCCGACATCGCCAACATGGTCAACGAGGCCGCCCTGCTGGCTGCCCGCAAGAACCACGACAAGGTGTACATGAAGGACATGGAGGAGGCCAAGGACAAGGTGCTGATGGGCGCCGAGCGCAAATCCATGGTCATCTCCGAGGAGGAGAAGAAGATGACCGCCTACCACGAGGCCGGCCATACCCTGGTAAGCCGGCTGACGCCGGGCACCGATCCCATACACAAAGTGACCATCATACCGAGGGGCCGGGCCCTGGGGGCGACCGTCTCCCTGCCCATCGACGATAAGCACAATTATTCCCGGACATGGTGCATCAATTTCATCGCCACCCTCCTTGGGGGGCGCTCGGCCGAGCGGATCGTGTTCAACGAGCTGTCCAACGGCTCGGGCAGCGACCTGGAGAAGGCCACCACCCTGGCCCGAAAGATGGTATGCGAGTGGGGCATGAGCGAAAAGCTGGGCCCGCTGACCTTCGGCAAGCAGGACGGGGAGATCTTTCTGGGGCGGGACTACGGCCACATCAAGCAGTATTCCGAGCGAACCGCTGAACTGATAGACTCCGAGATCAGGGCCCTGGTCGACGGGGCCAGCCAGAGGGCTTTGGCCCTGCTGAAGAAGAACCTGAAGACCCTGCACTCGCTGGCCGCCGTCCTGCTGGAGAACGAATCCCTGGACGGCGAGGAGGTGGACCGAATCATCAGGGGGGAATCCATCCCCGGAAAGGCCAGGAACGATGGCGGCGAAAAGGCGTAAGCCGGCCCCCCGCCCGGACGAGGTCGACCTCAAGAGGGTGGAACGGGCGGTCCGCGAGCTCCTGCTGGCCATCGGCGAGGATCCAAAGCGGGAGGGCATAAAGGACACGCCCTGCCGGGTGGCCCGGATGTACCAGGAGCTTTTTTCCGGCATGGGGCGGGACCCGGCCGACGAGATAAAGATCTACCACGCCAAGAACGAGGACGAGATGATCCTGGTCAAGGACATCGTCTTCTACTCGTTCTGCGAGCACCACCTGCTGCCTTTCTTCGGCCGGGCGCACATCGCCTATATCCCGCGCCGCAACAGGAT
>DHHE01000167.1 GCA_002403115.1 bacterium UBP2_UBA4780
GGGCTCCAGCTTCTTCCCGAAGAACCCCTCCAGGCCGTTTCGGTCGTCGGGCAGCTCCTTGGCCCAGGCCCCGGCCGCGTCCCCGGCCGTCCGCAGCAGGGCCTTGAGGGTGACGTCCCGGGTGGCCATGTAGCGCTTGTTGTCGCCCCAGGCCTCGCCGAAGGCAGCCTTGGCGCCCCTGAGGAAGTCGCGCAGGAACCGGTAGCCGGCGTCGCGGCTCCGGCCCCGGCCGTCCGTAATCAGGGGCTGGACCTCCTTCCTGGCGATCAAACGGTGGACCTCGCCGAACAGCTGGGCCTGGTTTATCCACATCTCCCGTCCCGAGCGCCCGCCCAGCATGTTGATGTGATAGCGCAGCGGGGAATCGCCCTCCTCGTAGAGCGACCGGACCAGTCCGGCGGCGTACTTCTTGTCGGGGTCGGTGCCCCAGGTTATCCTCTCGTAGAGGTCCACCAGGTGCGACTTGTTTATCTTGGTGTGGGTGGAGTTGATGATGACGAACATCTCGGTGGCGAACTCGGCCGCCTTGCCGTCGAAGATGACGCAGGGCACCTCGATCTTGCGGTCGGCGTCCTTCTCCCCCAGGTAGAAGTGCAGCCCGGCCAGCCGGTGCTGCCCGTCTATCACCAGGAACCTCTCCTGGGGCTCCTCCAGCTCCCCGGTGCGCTCGTAGCCCTTGAACGGCTTGAATTCCAGCTCCTCCGGGGTGTACAGCAGCACCGCCCCCGGGATCACCGGCTGCTGGGCCTCCATCCGGTAGAACTCGCGTATCTGTCGAACCTTGCGGCGGTTCAGCTCCCGCTGGAAGGCCCCGGAGGACCTCTCGATCTGGGCGAAGAACTCCTCGGCCCCCTCCCCTCCCTCGCCGGATTCGCCGCCCACCTGCTCGCCGCGCTCCCCGTAGAAACGGGACATGAACCTTACCTTCTCCAGCAGGTCCCCGGCCGGGTAGCTGACGAAGTAGAACTCGGCCTCCTTCTGCCTCATGCGAAGCGCCAGCATGGTCTGCCTCCTTTATCTATATTTTATGAATGGCTAACTGTCATACCGTAAAGTCTCAGTGCCCAGGCTGGCTGATACGCGGCCATGAGCTGGACCAGCATGAAAGCGGGCGAAGGGCATGACAACCTATTTACCCTGTCATACTGAGAAAGCCCCCTGCCCTGCAAGCTGAAGTATGACAGGCGTCACCCGTTCAACCTGTCGGGCATGGAGCCCCCCTCAGGGTGACAGGCAGATGTCATGCTGAGATTGCCCCTTGCCCTGCAAGCTGAAGTATGACAGGCGTCACCCGTTCAATCTGTCGGGCATGGAGCCCCCCTCAGGGTGACAGAGGAATAGCATACCATCCACCCCCGACGGAAATGCCGCCCCTGCGGGGCGGCATCGCGCCAGGCGGCCTGGCCGCCCCCATGGCCTGCGGTTTTACTTGACCTCCTCCAAAAAGGCGGTGCTGTGCCCATCGCGCTTGAGCTGGTTGACCATGTCCAGCTTGTCCATCGACTTGATGTAGGCCTCCTTGGCCTCCACCAGCTTCTTGTTGACCAGGTCCATCAGGGCGTCGTTCAAAAGCAGCATCCCCATCCTGCGGTTGGTCTGGATGATGGACGGCAGCTGGAAGGTCTTGGCCTCGCGGATGAGGTTGGAGACCGCCGGGATGCCCAGCAGCACCTCCAGGGCGGCCACCCGGCCGCCGCCGATCTTCTTGCACAGCGTCTGTGAGATGACGCCCTTGAGCGACTCGGAGAGCATGATCCGGATCTGCTCCTGGCGGTCCGGGGGGAACTGCTCGATCACCCGGTCGACGGTCGAGGCCGCGGTCGAGGTGTGCAGGGTGCCGAACACC
Organism: bacterium UBP2_UBA4780; assembly: GCA_002403115.1. Taxonomy (GTDB): domain Bacteria; phylum Edwardsbacteria; class AC1; order AC1; family EtOH8; genus UBA8901. Next base: position 1,847 of record DHHE01000167.1, read on the forward strand.
AGGTGGCCGGTCTCGGCCGTCTCGATGGCGATGGAGATGGTCTCCAGGTCGCGCATCTCGCCCACCAGCACCACGTCCGGGTCCTCGCGCAGGGCCGCCCGCAGCGCGTTCTTGAAGCTCATGGTGTGGGCCCCCACCTCCCTCTGGTTGATCAGCGACTTCTTGTTGTCGTGGACGAACTCGATGGGGTCCTCCAGGGTGATGAGGTGGCACTCCCGGGTGCGGTTGATCATGTCCACCAGGGCGCACAAGGTGGTGGACTTGCCCGATCCGGTGGGCCCGGTCACCAGCACCAGGCCCTTGTTCAGGTAGCAAAGATTCTGGATGGCCTGGGACAGCTTCAGGTCCTCGACGGTGATGGTCTTGGAGGGGATCACCCGGAAGACGCCGCCCATGCCCTTCCGGTCCAGGAAGATGTTGACCCGGAACCGGGCCAGCCCCGGTATCTCGTAGGCCAGGTCGGTGTCGAAGTCGTCCTCGAACTCCTTGCGGTGGCGCTCCGGCATGATCTCCAGCAGCAGGCGCTCGGCCTCGGCCGGCTTGGTGACCGGCTGGTCGGTCATCTTGCGGATGTCCCCGTCGATGCGGAAGATGGGGTGCTCGTTGGAGGAGAGGTGGAGGTCGGAGCCCTTCTTCTCCACCAGCAGCTTCAGCAGCTTGTCGATCTCGGCCTCGCGGTACTGGGTGGCGAACCGGCCCTGCCCCCAGCCGGCGGACTGCGCCGGGGCCGTGTCGGGCTTGTCGCCCGCTTGATCCCGGGAAGGGGCGGGTTTGGCCTCCCTGGCCGCCTCGGCTTTGGGGGCCCCGGCCAGGGTGAAGGCCGCCCGGATGCCGGAGCCCTCCATGGTCACCGTGCCGTTGAAATCGCCGGTACCCGGCAGGCTGTAGGCGAAGTCCACCGAGGGCTCCATCATCAGCTTCTCCCGCAGCTGCTCGGGCATCACCTCGGAGAGGTAGGCCATCACCTCCTGGCTGGTGAATTTCTGCTTGGAGACGTTCTGCACCGCCCCGCCTATGTTGAATTGGGGCTCCCGGTCGTTCTGGATTACGAACTCGGCGGCCCGGTAGTCGATCATCGCCTTGAAAAAGCTGTCGAGGCTGGCCATCTGCTATCTCCCCGGTTTGACGTGGCTGATGTGTTTGCGGTTGACGATATGGGTGGCCCGGTCGTCCCTGAGGGCGAAGAAGCGTTCGGAGTTGTTCAGGAAATCGATGAGCCGCGACTTGGCCGGAGGCAGCTCCACCAGGGCCCGGCCGGCCAGGGTGAACCCGTCCTGGAAGGTCAGGGCCATCTCCTCCTCCTTGGCCAGGGAGGCGGCCGCCTGGTCCTCCTCGTATTCCCCGGCCGAGGCCACCTCCACCTCGATGATCCGCTCCTTGTTGATCATCCTCACCGGCGGCTGGCCGTCCACCTTGAGGACGAAGAACGGCTCCGGCTCGTTCATCAGGTCCAGCACCGTCTCCCGTCCCACGTGGCCTTTGGCCATCAGGGCCAGGAACAGGTGCCCCCGCACCACCTCCTGCCCCGGAAAGCGGATGGCCACCTCCACCGTCCTGCGTTCGACCGCCAGCTCCTGCATGCTGTTCTCCGCTCCTTTTCTTGTTAGGAAACCATGAACCCCGGGAAACCGGAATACCTGCTAAAAGCGACTCGAAACACGGAACACGCAACTTCAAACTTGGAACATCGGGTCCGCAACCCTGCCCGGCATCACTAAGAGTTCATCCAGTTCCAGGTCTGGCTCTCGGAGCGCTCCAGCCAGTCGCCGTTGTCGGTCAGGTAGGCGTAGACGTTGGACAGGGCCTCGTGGTGCTTGGCCTCCTCCCGGGACAGCTGCCGGAAGAACTCCTTCTCCGGCCCCTCCTCGGCCTCCCGGGCCAGCTTGTCGTACATCCGGTAGCTGTACCACTCCATGTCCATGGCGATCTTCATTCCGGCCGCGTTGTCCAGCCTGGGGCGCCCGCCCTCCTTGACCAGCCTGGTGAAGAGCTTCCTGACCTCGGCCTCCAGGAAGCCGATCCGTTTTTTCTCCGGCACCGGCCAGGGCTTTCCCCGGCTGACGGCCGCGTGGATCTCGTTTATCCGGCCGATGTGCTCCACCTCCTGCATGGCCAGGTGGTCGAAAAGGCGCTGGGCCAGAACGTTCCCTGTCTTCCGCGACATCCGCAGGTAGAAGGCGCTGCCCTTGTGCTCCAGCTTGAGGGCCGCCCTCAGGGCCTTGGGCATGGCGGGCTTCGTTTTCATCATTTACTCTATATTAGTGTAGCGTAATGTGGAACTTCGTCACTTGTACGTCATCGACAGCCTCTCGATCTCCACCAGCAGGGCCGCCTGGTTCTCGGCCAGCGAGAAGTCGGCGCCCACGGTCACCGATGCGTCGAGCTTCATGACCTGGGCCAGCGACTCGGAGAAGCGCCCCATGACGAAGTACTCCTCGGCCAGCAGCACCCGCAGGTCGCGCCAGTCCATCAGGTAGTCCCAGGACATGACGTAGCGCTGCCCCAGGGACCACAGGCTGTCGGCCGCCAGCACCGTCGAGTCCCGGGCCGCCGCCTGCGGGGACGAGTCCATGGCCGCGTAGGTGAAGGCCAGCCCGGCCCTCAGGCTGTTGTTGGCGGGCGCCCCGGCCAGGCCGGCGTTGAAGGCCGAGAGGGCCCCAGGCCGGTCGCCCAATATTCCCAGGCACCAGCCCTTGCCGTTGAGGGCGTCGGTATGGCCGGCGCTCCGGGAGAGGACCTGGTTGAAGTAGCCGAGCGCGCTGGAGAAACTGCCCTGGCGGAACGCGCTCCAGGCACTGTTCATCAGGTCGTCTAGCGACGGCTCCGGCTCGGTGGCCTTCTTGGCACAGCCGGCCAGCATCAGGACCACGACTGTCATGGTCGTCAGGCTCAGAGCCAGCAGCCGAATTTTGTTTTCGAATTTCGTTTTCCGCATTTTCGTTCCCTCCTATCTCACCTTGACCATCCGCCCGGACCAGGAGGCGCTGCCCGCCTCGATGCGATACAGGTAGACGCCGGCCGCCAGGCTCCTTCCCGAGTCGTCGGCCCCGTCCCAGGCGATCCGGTGCAGCCCGGCCGGCTGCTGCCCGGCGTCGATGGTCCTCGCCAGCTGCCCGGAGACGTTGTAGACCCTGAGGCTGACCCTCTCCGGGGTTGATAACTGATATCTGACGGTCGTCGTCCGGCTGAAGGGGTTCGGCCTGGCGCCGCCGAGCGTGGCTGACTCCAGCCTGCCGAGCCGCGGGTTGTCCGGGCTCCAGGCCAGCTGGTAGGTCCCCAGCCGGTCGATCTCGGCCAGAACCATGCCCTCCCTCTCGTCCAGCACCCCGCCCAGGTATATCCAGCTGTCGCCTTCGACCCGGTAGATCCCCAACCGCCGCGGGTCGCCGCTCCCCAGCCCGGCCGGGTCGTACCGGAAAGATATCTGGGAGACCGCCCCCAGCGCCAGTCCGGGCCCGATCTGGACGACCGGGCTGACGGCAGACGCCGGCTGGACCGGCGCCGCGGCCCCGGCCACCACCGCCAGCATCAGGTCGCGAGGGAGCGCCCCCGGCGCCAGAACGAGAACCACCGTGCCGCCGCAGGCGGCGACGGCTCCCCCGGCCGCCTTGCCGGAGACCACCTCGAAGCGCCGGTCGGCCTTCAGCCACTTGGTCCCGGCCGAATCCAGCGCCGCCAGATGCACGGTGTGGGTGCCGGCCACCGCAAGCTCGTAGCCGGCCTGGTAGGAGCGGCTGGCTCCGATCCGCGAGAAGGCCAGCGCCTGGCTGCCGCCAGGGTTCTGCATCAGGGCGGTGTCGATGGCGTTGGGCGTCAGCAGGGCGCTGTTGGCCACGGCCGCTATGGTCAGGTATTGGGGGAAGGCCTGGTTCGCAAGCAGACCGATGACGAAGCCAGGCATACCGATGTCGCAGACCATTGTATCCCCGGAACCGGCGGCCATGTTGCTGATACCTATGCCGCTGGCGGCCCCGGAGTATGTGTTGCTGTTGGGGTTGGTGCTGTTGGTGAAGGAGACATTCGTCAGATAGGGGTAGAAATCCTTGTAGTCTCCCCGGTTGTAGACCGACCAGTTGGAGCTGGCCGGGTAGTCCAGCGACTGGGTCCCCTTGGCCTGCTCCAGGTCCACCCCCTTGCGGGCCTCGTTGACGTTGATCTGGTTGGTGGGGAACCCGTTGGTGATGACCGTTTCGTCCTGGTGCCAGATGAGAAGCCCCTCGCCGTCCAGCAGGCTGTCGAATCCCGCCTGCTGCCGGTTCTCGACCAGGAAGTATTCGTTGGCCGCCGGGGTGTTCAGGCGAATCACCCTGCCCGTAGTCTGCACCGGAGGCAGCTTGAAGCCCGCGGTGTCCGAGGCGATGACCTCGGGCTGGACCCATCCCAGAAACTTCTTGCACCAGGGCGACGGGTGCCCCGGCCGGTGTGGAGTGGAGTTATAGTAGTCCACCCCCCAGGAGCCCGAGCTCATCAGGCAGTACCGGCCCACCCCCTCGGAGCTGCCGTCGGTGTCGTAGAGGTCCGGGAGGCCCAGGGCGTGCCCCAGCTCGTGGGCGAAGAC
>DHHE01000043.1 GCA_002403115.1 bacterium UBP2_UBA4780
GAAGGGTCACAAGAAAGTATCATGAAAAAAGATATATTGTAATACTATTTATACTTGCCCATTATAAAGCCTGAAGAACCTGTTTTCTACGGTCACGCGCAGCTTTTCACACTTCCCCCGCAATAAACTTTTAGCTTCCTGAACGAAGGGGATAATCATTAAACGCAAAACAAGCCGGGGCAAAGCATATCGTTGAAGATAGCGCTGCTGCAGGCCTCGTGCCTGACCATGAACCCGGCCATCTGCGGCGGGATAGAGCGGGTGGAGCTCTCGGAGCTGGAGCACCTGGGGCTGCTGGGACACCGGGCCGAGCTGTTCGTCGGAAAGCTTAAGGGAACGGCCCGGGACATCCGGCGCCTGCCCGACCCCCAGGCCGGGGGCGGGCCCTATTATCTGCGCCTGGCCCGGGAGATGCTCTACCACCTCCGGTTCCGCGCCCGGGCGTCCTGGGCCGACGTATTTCACGGCCACTACACGCCGATGCTGCCGCTGTTCGGAGGCGGGAAGTCGATCGTGCATTTCCACGGGCTGGGCATAAACGAGATGCCGGGCTACCGGCTTTTCAGAAAAAGGTACCATCGGGGGCATCTGGTCTTCTGCTCCCGCTACGTCAGGGACAAGTACCCGGAGCTTTACCCAGGGTTTCCGCAAAAGAACCAGCACGTGGTCCACAACGGCATAGACGTAGCCAGATTCCGGCCGGAGCCGGGCAGGAGGCCCGGCAGGGTCAGGCGAATCGTCTTCTACGGGGGCTGGATCCCCATCAAGGGGATCTTCGAGGCGGTGGAGACGGCCCGGCTGCTGGAGGGAAAACGCGGCGACTTCGAGGTGGTGATCGGGGGCTCGGCCCGGGGGCACTACCGGGATTTCGGCTGGGCCGATCCCGGCCAGATGGAGGCCGAGGTGGCCAAGCGGTCCGCCGGGCTCAGGCGCTGCCGCTTCATCGGCGACATCAGATACGCCGACCTGCCGGACCTGCTGCGCTCCTGCGACATCGGGCTGATGCCCTCGACCTACAACGACCCCTTCCCGCTGGTGACCCTGGAGATGATGGCCTCGGGCCTGCCGGTGGCCGCCTTCGCCAACGGCGGGGTGCCGGAACAGGTGGCCGACGGCCAGACGGGCTTTCTGGTCGAGGGCAACAGCCCGGCGGGGCTGGCCCGGGCGGTGGAGCGCCTGCTCGATGACGAAACACTGCTGGCCCGGATGTCGGCCGCCGCCCGCCAGCGAACGCTGGACCTGTTCACCTGGGAGCGGCACTGCCGGGAGCTGGAGGCCGTCTATTCCACGATAAGGCGCGGCGCGCAATGATAAAGGGCTTCGACAGCTTCGACCGCCTGGAACGGGGAAAGGGCAGGCTTGCTGGAAAGGGCGGCCTTGGCCACCGTTTTACAGACTTACGAATGGAACGCAACGTGGTGAAAGCCCCTGAAGTGCGGCGAGAAACCTGTGCTGGTGGCCTGCTGCCAGGGTGAGAATACGACGCACTGCTGGCGCCGTCCATTTGGAGCGAGCCGTTCCGCCCGGTAATCGCCGAGGCCATGTGCCGGGGGATGATAGTGGTGGCCTCGAACAAGGGCGGCCTGCCCGAGTTGGTGGGCGATGCCGGTTTCTTGGTAGAGCCGACGCCGCAGGAGGCAGCCGGCGCCGGCCTGTAGGCGCTCCGGATGCCTAAGCCGGAGAAAGAGGCGATGCGCCGGACCGCCAGGGAGCGGGTGGAAAAGCACCTACGTTTCTCGGGCCAGATGGAGGCCTACGAGGCGGTGTTGCTGGGCGAAGTCAAGGTGGAACAAGCAGGCACATGTCAATGATGCTATCATGGAGATTTTGATGCCGTCCTCGATCATATCTACCGGCCGCTACCTGCCCGAAAGGGAGGTTAAAAACGAGGAACTGAAGCAGTTCCCGCCGAACAGCATCGGATTGATCTGGCAAAAAACCGGGATCCTTACCCGAAGGCACGCCGCCCCCGGCCAGTTCACATCGGACATGGCTTTCCTGTCGGCCAAAACATGCCTGGGCAAAGTTAACTGCGACCCGGGATCGCTCGATGCCGTCATCGTGGCCACATCTTCTCCGGACCGCATCCAGCCGGCAACGGCCGCCCGGGTGCAGGACCTGCTGGGCGCGTCCAATGCCTTCGCTTTCGACGTGAACAGCGTGTGCAGCGGGGGGCTTTACGCCCTGGCGATAGCGGATTCTTTGATAACGGCCGGCAAATGCAGGAACGTGCTGGTCATAGCGTCGGAGCTGTACTCCCGCTTTTTGAACCCCGGCGATTTTTCCACTTACCCTTACTTTGGAGATGGCGCGGGCTCCATATTGGTGGGAGCCAATAACGGAAAACATGAAATAATAGACACGATGCTAAGAACCGACGGAACCGGGTTCGATCTTATTCATATACCCGCAGGCGGATCCATGCTTCCGGCGCACGCAGTGACGAACCAGAAGGATTGGTACTTTACGATGACGGGAAAGGAGGTGTTCGCTTTCGCGGTCAAGCGGGCGCCCGAAATCATAAAAGCGATTCTGGACAGGAACAACATCGGCCAAAGCCAGGTATCCGCCGTCATAGCCCACCAGGCGAACATGAACATCATACGGGAGATATCAAGCCTGTCGGGCATACCATTGGAAAGGTTTTTCGTCAACTTGGACAGATACGG
>DHHE01000123.1:0-4684 GCA_002403115.1 bacterium UBP2_UBA4780
CATGATCTTCTGGCTGGCCACCGTAACGGTTTTCGTCCTGGCCCTGTGGAACGCTGCCCGCGAGCGGCGCCTGCTGCCAAGGCCCCAATGGCTGGCGCTGGCGTCGCTGCGGCTGGCCGGGCTGGCCCTGCTGGCGCTGGCATTGTGGGAGCTGGACCCCTGGGGGGCGCTCCCGTCCCGGCGGCGCCCCATGGTGCTGGCCGTCGTCGACGGCTCGCGAAGCATGCAGCGGCGGGACGGCCTGGCGCAAACCCGCTACCAAAGGGCTCTTTCGGATGCGAAGGCGCTGGCCGACGGCCGCAGGGACCTGGACGTCAGGATAGCGGCCGGGAGAGAAGACGCCCTGGCGGCGCCGGGCAGGGAGGCAACGGGAGGCTTCACCGACATCGGCCGATGGATCTACGAGGCGCTGGGAAGGCACCCCGACGGCCTGACGCTCTTTTCCGACGGGAACCACAACGCCGGGGGAGATCCCCTGGCCGCTTCGGCCGGGGCCGGCCGGCCGGTGTTCACCCTTGGTTACGGCCCCCCGGAGGCGGCCCAAACCCCGGCCATCCTGGACGCCTGGGCCCCGGAGAGGGTGGGCCTGGGGAGGGCGGCCGTCATCCGGGCCAGCGTCAAGGCCGGCGGCAGGCCGCTGGTCCTGACGGCCGAGGTCAACGGCCGGGCGGCGGGATCGCGAAGGGTGGCGGCCGGCGCCGAGCGGACAGAGCTCTTCGAACGCCTGCCGGACGGACCGGGCATGCACCGGGTGCGCCTGACGCTGGCCGACGGCAACGACACCCTGGACCGCAGGACGGTCGCCTTCCTGGCCGAGAAGGACAGGCTTCAGGCGGTATGCCTCTGCGGGTCGCCGGACTGGAACCTGCGATTCCTCAAGCAGGCGGTGGCCGCCGATCCCGGCATCGGGATGTCCACATTCGTCAGGCGGCAGGGGCGCTGGGAGGGGGCGGACTGGGATGACGAGGCCCCGGTCCTCAAGGTTTCGGACATAGAACGGGCCGACCTGCTGTTGCTTCTGAACCTGAGGCCGGGCGACCTGGGACCCGACATCGAACGAACCATCGTCGAAGCGGCGCGCCGCAAGGGGACGCCCCTGCTGTTCATGGGGGCCGGATGGGACGAAACGTTCAGGTCCAGCGAGATCCACCACCTGCTGCCGCTCCACGTCCGGAGGCAGGGGGGGCGGGTCCAGGGCCGGCTGGAGATGGAGGCCGGGCATCTGGCCATGCTGGTCTCCGGCCTAGGGGACCCGGGGAACCTGTCAGCCAGGATGCGGAGAATGCCGCCGGTATGGTCGCCCCGGGAGATCGCGCCGGCATCGAAGGCGGTGTCGGTGGCCGCCACCAACAGCGCGGACGGCAAACAGATCCCGGTATGGGCTTGGTGGTACCAGGGCCGGGCCAAAGCGGCCCAGCTGGCCGTCGAGGACCCCTGGTCCTGGGGACTGGGGGAGGCGGGCAAGGACGCGCCCGGCGGGGACACGACGTTCTACGGGAGGTTTGTAAGGGGAACCCTCAGGTGGCTGGCGGGCATGCCGGGACACGCGGTGGAGGTCGGCCCGGAGCGGGGCTTCTACCATGCCGGCGAGGAGGTGAGGATCAGGGGGCGCCACCAGCCGGCGGCCGGCAGGGACGATGACGGCACGGCCTGGAGGGTGAGCCTTTCGGGCGATTCGGGCCAAAGCCGCCGCCGGGGCATGGCCCGCTGGGGCGGGGGAGAATACCAGGCCTCCTTTGCCGGGCTGCCCCATGGGTCCTATCAATGGCAGTCGGAGCTTTCCGTCGGCGGCCGGGTGATCGACCGCTCTCAGGGAAGGTTCTGGGTCGAACCCAACGCCGGAGAGCAGGGCGGCCTTGTCCAGCAGGCCGGGCTGTTGCGTTCCCTGGCCGAGGTTTCCGGGGGCCGTTACTGGGATAGGCAGCCGGCGGGCGAGGGCCAGGGGTGGCTGGAAGGGATCAGGGTTGTGCCCGGCAAAACCTCCGGGCAAACCGGCCCGTTGACGCTGGCCCTGGCCGGCCTGGCCTTGATAATGGCCGAATGGTACTGGCGGAGGCGCTGGGGGCTGAAATGAATAACAGCCGGCAAGAAACCCTCCGTTCAGGTAAAATCGAATTGCTTAAAACCAGATAGCTTGTCTCCTCTTTTAGAGAGGGCGGGCCTTCACTGAAATCGGCAGCCTGCCTTACACATGAAGTGGGTATGAAATTGTATCTGGGAAACCCTGGCTTAACGCCAGGAAAGCAACTACACACCCCTTCATACGTCGCATGCATGCAATCCTCAGGGCAAGCCCAATATCCCCTCTCAAGAGGGGACGGGTTTCGAGAAATACTCAATTTGTTCCTAATCGCTTGAAATTAAAAACTTACCCATCGTCTGCCTGCGTTATGGGGACTACAATTCAATTCCATATTCATCAGGAACCCAGGAAAGCAGGAAGTGCCCTATTTTTCGATGAAAGCCGATCCGTGATATGATCCCACTGAAGGACGACATACCCTCATCGAGGTTCCCGGCGGTCAACACCGCCATCATCGCCGCCAACTGCCTGGCCTTCCTCCTCGAGCTGGCGCTGGGCGGCCAGGCCGGCGCCTTCATCCAGTCCTACGGCATCGTCCCCCGGAGGCTGCTGGAATCCGGACTTTCCGACTGGGGCACCATCATCAGCTCCATGTTCCTCCACGGGGGCTGGGCGCATATCATCGGGAACATGCTCTACCTCTACATCTTCGGCGACAACGTCGAGGACGCCATGGGCCATTTCCGCTACCTGCTTTTCTACCTGCTGTGCGGCGCCGGGGCGGCCTGGACCCACGTGCTGACCAATGCGGGGTCGGCCGTGCCCACGGTGGGCGCCTCGGGCGCCATCGCCGGGGTGTTGGGCGCCTACCTGCTGCTCTACCCCAGGGCGGGGGTGCTGACCCTGGTCCCGCTGGGGTTCTTCCTGCAGGTGGTGAGGATACCGGCGGTGCTGGTGCTGGGGTTCTGGATCGTCATCCAGTTCGTGTCCGGCCTGGCCAGTCTGCCCATGGCCAGGGCCTCGGGCGGCGGGGTGGCTTGGTTCGCCCACATCGGCGGCTTCCTGGCCGGGTTGGCAATGGTGAAACTTTTCGCCGGGAGGCGGTTGACAAGGCGTTAAACTTGGGTTATATTAAAAGGATAAAAGGAGGAAAGACCCATGAGAAAGATCGTGTGGATCGCCGTTATGATGGCCTCGGCCTGCATGGCAACCCAAGCCATGCCGTTCCGTCCGGGCCTGGTGGACGGGAGCGGGTACAGCAGGGAACTGGGCCGGTATCTTGATTTCAAGAAAGAACCCGGCATGGACGAGCCTGGAGCGGTGGGCAAGCTGGCGCCGGGCGACACGGTGCGGGCCATCGTCATCCTCATCGACTTCACCGACGCCTACGCCGATACCGTCAATCACCCGGGCTGGCGCTACCAGCAGATGCTGTTCGACGGGCCCTGGCCCACCCAAACCATGAAGGAGTACTACCACGAGGTCTCCTACGGCGACTTCACCGTCACCGGCGAGGTGACGACGGTGTGGTACCGGGCCAACAACGGCCACGATTACTACGGCTATAACAACGGCGCGACCAGGGCGGCGGCATTGGTGAAGGAAGCCTGCCAAAAGGCGGACGCGGCCATAAACTTCAACCTGTACGACCGGAACGGCGACGGCTACGTGGACGCCCTGTTCGTCATCCACCAGGGGCCTGGCAGGGAGGAGACCGGCAGCGGCAACGACATCCATTCCCACCGCTGGCGTTTAGATTACGGTACGGGCAGCAATTACACCACCGGCGAGGGCAAGATCTGCCGGGACTACTCGATCGAACCCGAGATGCATAACTCCACCACCTACAGCAACATCTACAACAAGATCATCACCATCGGCGTCTTCGCCCACGAGTACGGCCACGTCCTCGGCCTGCCCGACCTCTACGACACCGACTACAGCTCGGACGGGCTGGGCAACTACTGCCTGATGTCGGGAGGCTCGTGGGGGGGCAACGGCCAGAGCCCGTCGCGGCCGGTACAGATGACCGCCTGGAGCAAGGCCCAGAAGGGATGGGTGGTCCCGGAGAACATTCCGGCCAACGTCACCGGAAAGAAACTGCCGCCGGTGGAGACCAGCCGCTCAGTATACAAGGTCTGGAAGGACGGCACGCCGGGCCAGCAATACTTCCTGGTGGAGAACCGCCGCCGCCAGGGCTTTGACGCCCTGCTGCCCAACGATGGATTGCTGATCTACCACATAGACGCCTCCCAGTCGGGCAACACCAACGACAACCGCAGGCTGGTGGACCTGGAGTCCGCCTCGGCGGACACCGCCAACAAGGACCATCTGGACGTGCCTGGAGGCTCCGGCTCCAACTCCGGCGACTATTGGCTGGCAACAGCGGGCAAGACGTCATTCGATCCCTTCAGCGACGCGGACAGCCGAAGCAACACCAGCCCCTACCTGACCATGGTGGCCGCCTACAACATGAGGCCGGGGGAAGGGGACACGGTTGTAATGGATTTCTTCGTCGGCGGCAGCCACCTGACCGCAGCCTCGTACCATATCAACGACGCCACCGGCAACAACAACGGCATCGCCGAGGATGGGGAGACGGTGGGACTGACCGTCACCCTGGCCAACACCTCTGGCTGGTCCAACGCCACCGGGATTTCG
>DHHE01000123.1:4758-39835 GCA_002403115.1 bacterium UBP2_UBA4780
ATGGTCACCTTTGTGCTGACCAAGACATCGTCTCCCGAGAGCTATGATAAGTCCGACACGCTGAAAGTTCCGGTGGGCTTTCCCAGGATACTGCTGGTGGACGACGACGCGGGCGCCGGATACGAGATCTACTACCGGGGTTCGCTGGACACGGCCAACGCGCTCTACCGCGACTGGCAGGTCAGCAGCCAGGGATCGCCATCCCAGGCCAAGCTGGACAGCTTCCCGGTGGTCATCTGGTTCACCGGGGACGACAGCCTGAACACCCTGACCTCCGAGGACACTACCAACCTTAAATCCTACCTGGACGGCGGCGGCAAGCTGTTCATCTCCAGCAAGCAACTGGGTCAGCAGCTGGGTGCGACAGGTTTTTACGCCGACTACCTCAAGGCCCAGTTCGTCAACAACAACGCCAATCAGAGGTTCATCCGTGGGGTGGCCGGGGACCCGATCGGCGGCTCGGTGGGGGACACCCTGGCCATCGGCTTCCAGAGCTGCGCCAGCAACTACACCTCGCTCGACGCCATCCAGCCGTTGTCCGGGGCCGACACCTGCTTCGTATACCGGACATCGGGACTGCCGGGGGCCGTCAAGTACCAGGGAACCTACAAAATGGTCTACTTCGGCTTCCCCTTCGAGGCCATCGGTGGCCCGCACCCGCGCTACCGGTATCGAACCGAAATAATGGGGAGGATCCTGGCCTGGTTCGGCGGCATCGTACCCACGGGCGTGGAGGAGGCGCCATCAGACCTGAACACACCTGGCAGGCTCGCCATCAGCATCAGCGCCGCGCCCAACCCCTTTCAATCGCGGGCCGTGCTGTCCTTCCGGCTGGAGAAGGAATCGCGGGCGGCCCTGTCGGTTTACAACAACCTGGGCCAGCGGGTAGCCACCGTCTTCCGCGGCAGGCTGGGCGGGGGCGACCACCGACTGGCCTGGGACGGCAAGGGTGACGGAGGCCGGAATCTATCATCCGGCGTCTATTTCGTCAGGCTTGAGGCCGAAGGGCAGGGAGCGGCCATGGTCAGGGCCGTCAAGCTGCGCTGAAAGCACCTAAGTAAATTGGGGCCGGGCCGTCAAAGGCGGCCCGGCCCCATCGTTTCCGGGAAAGCCGACCCCCGTCAAGAAAATGGTTGAAATGAACCTCGGTTTCTGCAATAATTACCGAAACTGGCCATCCCGACGATTCAGGACGAAAGACCATACAATACCGGAGCCAGGCCATAATAGGCATGTCCGCCCCGGTGCCCAGGGACCATCTCCGACAAGGCGCCTTTTTCCAGGCAGCCACGGTTCGACTGCTCATCCGGCAACGCCCGAGCAAAAGGGATATCAATAACTCCGATAAGGCCGAAAATGAACCATTCAGTCATCATCGCCATCGTCGTTTTCGCGGCCACCTACGTGGCCATCGGGATGGAGAAAATCCACCGGACCACGGTGGCCATCTCGGGGGCGCTGCTGCTCATGATCTTCGGGGTGCTGGACATGAAGGAGGCCATCGGGTTCATCAGCTGGGAGACCATCGGCCTCCTGCTTGGCATGTTCTGCATCGTCTCCGCCCTGTCGGAATCTGGCTTCTTCACCTACCTGGCCCTGGTGCTGGCCAGGAGGCTGAACTACGACCCGGTGAGGATACTGGTGGTCTTCCCCATCGTCACCGGGGTACTGGCCTGCTTCATGGACTCCATCACAGTGATGCTGTTCTTCGCCACCCTGACCTTCGAGCTGGCCCGGCTGCTTAAGGTGGACCCGGTGCCGCTGGTGGTGGCCGAGGTCTGCCTGGCCAACACCGGGGGCTCGGCCACCCTGGTGGGCGACCCGCCCAACGTCATCCTGGGCACCATGCTGGGGTACAACTTCAACGACTTCGTGGCCAACACCGGGCCCATCGCCCTGGTGGCCGGCGCGGCCTCGGTCCTGTATTTCTATCTCCAGTTCCGGGGCAAGATGAGGTCCAGCCAGCCGGTGGACCGGGCGGAGCTGGACCGGCTGGACCCGGCCGGCGCCATCAAGGACCCCAAGACCATGAAGATGGGCCTGGCCGCGTTCGGCATCGCCATCCTTTTTCTGATCGTCCATCCCTTCGTCGAGCACGCCGGGATACCCCTGACCGTACCGATGGCGGCGCTGCTGCCGGCCTTCGGACTGCTGGTCCTCGGCGGCCGCCGGACCGAGATCGTGCTGCACAAGGTGGAGTACGAGGTGCTGCTTTTCTTCATGGGCCTGTTCATCGTGGTCGGCGGGCTGGAGAAAACAGGAGTCATCCGCTACCTGGCCGAGGGGGTGGCCGTGTTGTTCGAGGGGAACCACATCGGCCTGATAGCCGCCCTGGTCTGGGGGTCGGGGATTTCCTCGGCGGTGGTGGACAATGTTCCCTTCGCCCTGACCATGGCCTACGTCATCAAGGACCTGGCGGCCACCTCCGGCGCCATGGCCCTTTCCATGATGGTGTGGGCGGTGGCCATGGGCACAGACATCGGGGGCAATTTCACGCCCATCGGAGCATCGGCCAACGTGGTGGCCTACAACTCGCTGGAGAAGAAGGGGATCACCATCGGCTGGATACGGTGGATCAAACTGGCCGTGCCGTGCACGGTGGTGGCCCTGCTCATCTCCACCGTCATGCTGATAGCCAAATATCTAATACGCTTTTATTAAGGAAGCAGAGATGACAAAGAGAATAGTGGCCTGTTTCGGCGAGGCGGAGAAGGGCGAGGCGGTGCTGGAGGCGGGCAGGAAGTACGCCGCGCTGCTGGGCGCCGAGCTGGTCATCGTCCACGTCCAGACCACCCTGACCGGCATGACCGGATACTACGAGAGGCTGTTCCACGAGGAGTTGGACGAGATAGAGCGCATCTTCGGCGGCCCGGGCAAGGACGAGCTGCTCACCGCCAGGAGGTATTTTCAGGGCGCCGGCCAGCTTCCCCATTTCAAGCTGATCTCGGGCGACGTCCTGGCGGAGCTCCTGAAGGAGCTGGACAACGGAGACTATCTGCTGGCGGTGGTGGGGGCCAGGCCGGACGGGTCCTTGGGAAGAACGGCCGAAGGGCTGATCCGGCGGTCGCCTGCGGACGTGCTGGTGGCCAAGGGGCAACCGGCGGACGGCCGCACCAGGCCACAGGAATGAGGGTTTAGCGGGAAAAGGGGGCGATGGCCGAGAGAACCCGGATATCAGAGTTGGAACGCTGCGCAGGCTCCTCAAGCAGGTACCTGGGAAGGATCGATGAGTCCTGGGGCAGAAGGAGCCAATGCCGGGAGCAACTCGGCCAGCTAAGGGAGTTCCTCCGGGAGCGCGGGATAGATCCGGGCCTGCTGGCGCCCTTCTCCAAGGGCGGGGAAGGCGGGGTGGTCTACTTCGAGCTGCCGCTGGGCGCCAGGGAATTCCACAGCCAGGCCACCCACCTGCTCTTGGACTGCTGCCGCCAGGAGGTGCTGGGCCAGCCGGACGAAAAACTATGGGACAAATGGCGCGAGTTCGGCCAGAACCTCTACTACGGGACGGTCGAGGACCTCTACCTGAACTTCTGCACCCAGGCTCCCGGCCTGGCCCTGGCCTTCGAGCTTGGCTACCGCAAGCTGATGGCCGAGTCGTCGGCCGCCTGGTGGGAGGGACAAACAGCCAGGGTCAAGGCCAGAAGGCCGGAGATAACCCAGAGGTTCCTGCTGGAGCTGAACGGGCTCATCAGGCCTTTCCGCCAGGCGGCCGCCCAGAAGCACGGCTTCGACCTCAAGGTGTTCGAACGTTTCAGCGACCTGGGTTGGGAGATGGACATGGACCCGGCCCGGCCCCGGGCCGTGGATTTCGTCTGCCAGCTGCGGGAGAAGGGCCTGACCCCCTGGCTGCTGGGAGAGCTGTTCCCCCTGCTGTACCAGGAGCAGATCAAGTCCCAGGAGGAGATCATCTGGGAGACGCTTAAGTCGTCGAGCTTCTCCAAGCCGGAGGAGATGACGGCCGTGATCGGCGGGCGCCTGCCCCGGGTCTCGGAACAGGCCCTGCGGGAGATCCAGAAGATGCTGGCCAAGCGGGCCGGCGAGCTGGAGGCCCGGGTGTCCCAGGAGCTGGCCGAGTTGCAGAAATTCTCGGCCCGGGTCAAGAAGCAGACCCAGGAGCTGATATCACAGAACAACGGAGAGATGACCAGGGTGGTGGAGACCAGATTATACTCCGAGAACCTGGCCAACCTCACCGCCAGGATCACCGACACCCAGATCCAGTTCCAGCGCGGCTTGACCGGGCAGTTGTGGTATCTCCAGGACCTGGACCGGAAGGAGCGGAACCTCCAGGGCGTGATCGAGAGATGCCAGTACCTGGCCAGGATACCGCCGGCCGAGCTGCAGGCCATGCTGACCTCGAAGTCCGGCGACCAGGGGACGGACATTCTGGAGCACATCGCCCAGTACAAACTGCTGCAGAAGAAGCTGGGCCAGGGCTGGGACCAGTGGACAAAAGCGCGCGGAAAGCAGCTGGCCGACCTTATCAAGGCCGCCCTGGAACAACCGCAACCAAAGGAGGCCAAGGCAGGGGCGGAGGGTCACCGGGAGGCAGACAGGAGATCGCTGAACCTGCTGGTCGAGGAGACCGGGGGCAAGCGGGCCTACCACGTGGAGAGGCTGACGGCGGCTTACCGGAGCTTTATATCGGACCAGGCCGAGCTTTTGATCAACTACGGCCGGCTGGCCGGGATGATCCGGCTGTGGCCGCCGCCGCTCACCAGGACTCCGCCGGTGCTCAGGCAGCAGGAGATGTTCGACGAAGTCAGGTTCCTGAGCGACGGCTACCGGCAGGGGGAAAGTTACTTCCTGTTCTCGGCCCAGGGCCCGATACTGCCGAGGAAGTCCGGGGCCGGGATGGCCCCGGCCGATCCGGCCAAAGCCGTGCGAAAGCACGCCAGGACGGCGACGGTGCTGGTCTACGACATTAGGGGTTCCAGCTTCATGAGCGCCAAGCTCCGCAACGCGGAAAAGGAGCGGGAGGTCAAGAACAAGCTGGGCTACCTGGTGGCCCAGGCCATCAGACAGCACGGTGGGTTCCTGGTCAAGGACACCGGTGACGGGGGGGTGGCCTGGTTCGGCGAAAACGCCGGCGAACTGTACGACAAGTGCTACAAGGAGGTCACCACCGGGAAGGGGCTGCGGCTCCGCCACTCCATCGGCTCGGGGGCCGAGGTCACCATGCTGCCATCGGCCGAATCGGCCGCCCAGGCCCTGTCCTGTTCGGCCTCCATGCTCCGGCTGGCCGAGACGTTCATCCAGGACAATTTCAACAGCTACCGCGAATGGTTCCGGGAGGCCAAGGAACGCGAGATCCTTTACGAGGGCATGAGCTACGCCGTCCTGCCCCCCGAGTTCAAGGCCCTGTTCCGCATCGGGATCGGAGTGGCCTCCGGCCAGCCGGGCCGGGACCTGACCCTCAGCCTGAATGCCCTGGGGGACATGGACCTGTGCGGCACGCTGGTTAACGACGCCAGCCTGCTGGCCGGGGGGCGCGACCCGTCGCATTCCACCATCCTGGCCGACCACGCCACCTGCTTCAACCTGATGCTGAACTCGGAACGTTTCAGTTCCTCCTACCTCCACCAGTTCTGGGAGGCCAAGGCCGAGGGGCCGGACGCCTGGGAGACCAAGCTCAGGGAGTCGGCGGCCCTGGCGGAGACGGTCCTGCCCGACGGCAGCTACCATTTTCCTGGGCCCGGACTGGCCATCAGGCGGGCCGGATACCATTACTCGGGACGGTCCGGCATCTCCAAGGAGCACAGCCTGGAACTGGAGCCGGAGGACCAATGCCTGGACATCCATGAGGACGCCAGGCTGGTGGCCGGCGACAACTGCGAGGTGAGAGTGGTTTACGAAGTCCAACCCAGCGAGGCGGAGAAGCCCTGATGGCCGTCATCCTGATCGTCGACGAAGACCGGCTGTTCGCCCTGACCCTGGTGCACGTGCTCAACAGCCACGGTCACCAGCCGGTGCTGGCCGACTCCGAGCGGGAGGCGATGGAGGCCCTGGAGCGGGGAGAGGCCGACCTGGTGCTGCTGAGCGCCGAGATGGCCGGAAGGAAGAACCTGAACCTGCTGAAGGCCATCAGAAAGGCCAGGCCGGAGCTGCCGGTGGTGCTGTCGGTGGCCCGGACGGTGCCCAAGGACACCCGGGACCAGCTGCGCGGCGGGCTCTACGACTACATCAACAAGCCCTTCGGCCATGTGGAGCTTCTGATGACGGTGGAGAGGGGCCTGGAGCGCAAAAGGCTGCTGCAGGAGAACCGGGAGCTGCTGGGCGACCTGGAGCAGCGGGTCAGGGAGCTGTCCACCTTCAACCTGGTGGCCAAGACGCTGAACTCCACCCTGAACCTCAAGGAGGTGCTGGACATCGTCATGAACAAGATCAAGGACCTGATCATGGCCGAGGCCTGGTCGATCCTGATGCTGGACGAGTCCACCAACGAGCTGGTCTTCGAGGTGGCCCTGGGGGAAAAAGGGGAGCAGGTTAAGGAGATGCGGCTGGCCATGGGTCAGGGGGTGGCCGGCTGGGTGGCCCAGAACCAGCAGCCGGTGATAGTGGCCGATGCCGCCTCCGACCAGCGTTTCTTCAAGGGGGTGGACCAGCGCACCGGCTTCCGCACCCAGTCGATCATCGCCACGCCCCTGATCTCGAGGGGGAGGCTGCTGGGGGTGGTGGAGATCATGAACAAGATGGGGGACGCTCCCTTCGACGATAAGGACCTGGAGCTACTGCAGATCCTGGCCGACCACGCGGCCATCGCCATCGAGAACGCCCGGCTCTACGAGAAGGCCCAGAGGCTGGCCATCACCGACGACCTCACCGGGCTTTACAACTCCCGCCACTGCGACCTGTTCATGAAGGAGGCTCTCAAGAAGGCCCGGTCGGCCGGACTCCCCCTGTCGATCATCTTCATCGACCTGGACCACATGAAGGAGGTGGACGACAGCTATGGGCACCTGCTGGGGGGCCAGACCCTGCGCGAGGTAGCCGAGCGGATCGCGGCCCTGGTCAGGCCCCCGGACATGGCCTCGCGCTACGGGGGGGACGAGTACGTCATGGTGCTGCCGGGCAAGGGGCCCGAGGCCGCCCTGAAACTGGCCGAGGAGATCAGGGTGCGGATAGCCGCCGAACCGTTCCTGACAGCCGAGAAGCTTTCCTGCCGGCTGACGGCCAGCATCGGCATCGCCTGCTACCCGCAGCACGGTGGCACCACCGACGAGCTGCTTTCCAAGGCCGACAAGGCCATGTACCGGGTCAAGGAGACCGGGAAGAACCGGGTGGAGCTGGCCGGATGAGGGGGAAGGAGGGTTGATGGCCATGGGCCGGTGCCCGAAATGCGGCCGGCGATACGGCCAGGATATCGAGAATTGCCCCGACTGCGGGATCCCCTTGCATATTGAGGGGGAAGGGTCAGAGGAGCTGGTGTCCGTCTACGAGCCGCCGGACCAGATGGCGGCCCTGGCGGCGGTGGCCCGGCTCGAGGAGCAGGGCATAGAGGCGGTGGCCAAATCCGAGCAGATAGCCATGTACGACGGCCTGGCCATGATGATGCGCCCCCGGTGGGGCCAGGTGCTGGTGCTGGGCAGTCACCGCCTGCGGGCTCGAGAGATCCTGGAAGATTTTCTCGCCGACAGCCAGGGAGCGGAGGGAACCGGGGACGAACCG
The DNA here is from genome assembly GCA_002403115.1 of bacterium UBP2_UBA4780. Taxonomy (GTDB): domain Bacteria; phylum Edwardsbacteria; class AC1; order AC1; family EtOH8; genus UBA8901. The sequence continues at coordinate 12,424 of DHHE01000123.1, forward strand.
GGGAAAGGCTGATCCGGGCTTGGTGGCGACAGGCCGCCGGGGGATAAAAAAACCGCAGGCCGTCAAGCCTGCGGTGAAACCGTCTGGTGCCGAGGGGGGGGGTCGAACCCCCATGTCCTTGCGAACACTAAGTCCTGAGCCTAGCGCGTCTGCCAATTCCGCCACCTCGGCGCACCGATGCAATTATAGTACAAAAAGCCGCCTCCTGTCAACCCGACTTTAACGCATGGCCGAGATCAAGAACCGCCAAGCCCGGTACGACTACGAGATCCTGGAACGCCTGGAGGCGGGCTTGGTCCTCCTGGGCACCGAGATCAAGTCAATCCGCCAGGGACAGGCCAACCTGCGGGAGAGCTACGTTCTTCCCCGGGGCGGCGAGCTGTTCGTCCATCATATGCACATCTCCCCCTACCTCCAGGGCAACCGCTACAACCCGGAGCCCACCCGGCCCCGCAAACTGCTGTTGCACAAGCAGCAGATCAGGCGGATGGTCGAGCGTTCCCAGGAGAAGGGGCTGGCCATCATACCGCTGGCGGTGTACTTCAAGAAAGGGCGGGCCAAGATGGAGATCGCCCTGGCCCGGGGCAAGCGTCAGCACGACCGCAGGGAGGACGTCAAGAGGCGGGATCAGGAGAGGGAGATGAGGGGAAAGACCAAGGAGAGGTAGGGAGACTACCACCAAACCGGGAAGTACCGGCAGCGCCGGCAGAGGGGAATGGAACCCCTTCGGCCGGCGTCGTGTTTTTTCCGGAGGCCGCCCAGCACCGGGCCGAGCCAGATCTCCTCAAGGCTTTGCCGGCGGGCGTTGCCCAGGGGCTGTTCCGCCTCGAAGTCCAGGCAGCAGGCGGGCACGGTCCCGTCCCAGCAAACGTTGAGCTGGTCCCATAGGTAGCGGCAGGGCGGCCAATGTCCCCGGAACGAGAGGTGGGGGCTGTAGGCCGCGGTTTTCAGGGCCACCCGGCCCGCCCAGTCCTGGGCCTGGCGGATCGTCAGGCGCTCCACCCGGCCCCGGAACCTCTCGATGACGGCCCGGACCTCAGCCGGACCCTGATCCACCAGCACCAGCTGGAGGACGACCGCGGGCCGCGGCCTCATCCGGAGCAGGCCATCGATGTTCTCCATCACCCGGCCGAAATCCAGGCCCGGGCGCAGCCGGGAGTAAGCCGCCGGGGAGGCGGCGTCCAGGCTGAGGTGGATCCGCCCCAGGCCGGCGTCGCGCAGCTCGGCGGCCCGGTCCGGGGTGAGCAGCGAGGCGTTGGTGACGATGGCGGTATTGGCGACGCCCGCCTCCCTGGCGTAGGCCGCCTTGGCGGCCAAGCCGGGGTCCAGCAGGGGCTCGCCGAATCCGGAAAGAAAGAACGTCTCCAGGGGCCAACCCCGTGCCTGGTCTACTATATTCTTATAGAGGCCCCATGACATCCGGCCGACCGGGCGCTTCATGATCCGGTGTCCGCACATCACGCAGGAGGCGTTGCAGGCGCTGGTGGACTCCACCGACACCACCCGGGGGAATCCGCGGCGGTCCTTCTGCTGGCGGACGATGCGGCGGCGGTAGAGGGCCCGGTAGATGGTGCTGCGGTTCAGGGGGGCGGAGGACAATGCCCGGTAGGCCAAGCCCCTCCAGTGCGGGGAGTCGATCACCCTGCGGCGCAGGGCCCCGGACAGGGCCCGGATCACGGCGCCCCCTCCAGGATCTCCAGCAGCCTTCCGGCCGAAGCCTCCCAGGAGAAGCGGCGGGCGGTGCGGACGCCCTCGGCCGCCAGTCTGGAGCGGAGGGCGGAATCACCCAACAGGTTCTGAACATGCCCGGCCAGGGCGGCTGGATCGCCGGGGGGATAGGTGAGGCAGTTCCGGCCGTGGACCGCGTACTCGTCGCACCCGCCGTTCCGGCTGGTGACCACGGCGCAGCCGCAGGCCATGGCCTCCAGGGCCGGCAAACCGAATCCCTCCCAGAGCGAGGTGGAGAGGAATATATCAGCCTGCTGCAGCAGGCCGGCCAGCTCGGTGTCGTTCTGGGGACGGATTATTTCGAAAGAACCCGGGACGCCGCATTTCTGGAGGTCGTCGGTGGTGATCAGCCGCCAGCGGGCCATGGCCCTGGTTTCCGCCGGCAGGTCGCGGTAGGCCCGGAGTAGGACATCCAGGCCCTTAAGGGCGTGGGGCCGGGCCAGGGAGGCGATGGTGAGAGGAGCACGGCCGTCCCGGTGTAGGGCCGGCCTGAACACAGTGGCGTCGACGCCGGGATGGATAATGGCACCGGGGTCGCCTCTCCCGGGATGACGGGAGGTGAAGGCCCGGAGGGAGAACTCTGAGTTGAAAAGGCAGCGGATGCCGGGCGAGACCAGGCTGCGAGACATCAGCCTAGAATAGAGGCCTAACAACAGGGGCCTGCCCCGGAGGTGACCCTGCTCCATTATAGCGTACTCGTCGGACTGGATGTAGTTAAACAGGCGACGGTGCCTGAGATATGGAAGCAAGATCCCGGTTATCTGCCCGGTGGAGACGATGGCGTCGAAACCGTTCTTGTTGGCGGTGAGCCACCCGTAAAGCGACAGGAGGTTGGGAAGAACGGAGTATTTATGCTCCGAACCAAAACCGGCTGCCACCGTCCTGATCTCCGGGGCGATCCGGTACTTGGGCCTGCCCGGGGAACGGGGGAAGGCGCAGGTCACCCGGTGGCGCCGGGAGAGCCTGGCGGCCAGCTCGAACATGACCCGGTTGCCGCCGCCTGTTTTATCGGATGGCGTGATGAAAAGGATGTTCATGTCGGTTGTTTTCAGCGGATCCGCTCGAACCCGAAGTTGACCGGGGAGTAAGCAATCATTACCGCATCCCGGCCGGTCCGGTCGAAGTAGAACGCGAGCGGGCGGTCCGGATGCCGGAAACTCCAGGCATCGTTCAGGGAGTGCTCGCCCACGAAGGGGATGCCGTAGTACCTGTTGTCAAGCCCCTCGACCAGCACCCGGGAATTGTCCGGCAGTCCGGACGCCAGGCCGGCGAGCTGCGACATCGATCCCTCCAGGGCGGCGGAAGCCCGGTGCCATCTATAGAGGCGGTTGGCGCGGGAGCCGGCGTAAACGGAGAAAAGGGCGATGGCGACGGCCAATCCGACCGACGCTCTTTGGGACGCTGCCTTGGCCAGCAACAATCCCAGGGCAAAGCAGATCCCGATCGAGGGGAAGTAGAGAAAATGCTCGGAGGTGTTGCGGAAAGGCAGGTAGACACCCAGCGCCAGGACGGTGAAGGCCAGCGGGCCCAGGATTTTCCTCCCAAGGAGACGGTAGGCGAAGAACCCGGCGCCGAGCAGGGCCGAAACGCCGAAAACGGCAAACGACCAGTAAGCGGGGGGACTGGTTCCGGGCGAGCCCAGTATATTGCGGAGAGAATCGTATCTCCCGAACCCGGCCAGATCGAAAATTGTTTTCACCGGCAGGACCATGGCGGCCAGGTAATGGAAGAGCCGCCGCCCCATCTCCAGCGGGTTCAGGTTCAGGTCGCCGGGAGAGGAGACGGCCAGGCCGGGCGGAAGGCTCAAGGACCACCAATACCGGGCTGTCAGGTAGATGACCCCGGGCAGGAGGAGCACGGGGATGATGGCCGGCGTTCGCAGCCTGGGCTGCAGCCGGCAAAGGAGAAACACCAAGGGGATGTAGCAGAACGAGCTTTCCCGGGTCGCCAAGGCGGCGGCGAACAGCGCAGTGGCCAATGGCGAGGAGATCGCGGGCCGGAGCCTCAGGAGCAGGGCGAACCCGGACAGCGCCAGGAACGATGCCAGCGGTTCGTTCAGGGCCGAGACCCAGAACAACGATTCGGCGTGGCAGGGGAGGACGGCGAAAAGAAGGGCCGTGATCATTGATACGCTGCGGGAGAAATCAAGACGGCGCCCCAGCCAGTAGACCAGCAGGCAGTTGGCCAGGTGCAGAAGAACGATCAAGGCGCGGAAAGGCCAGACGGCTTCGGGCAGGGACAGGCCGATCGCCCTGAACAGGGCCATGGGCGCCGGCCGGAAATAGCCGTAGGGCGAGGGAACGGCCAGGTAGTCGGCCCAGCCCATTTCCCGGGTGTCGCGGACGATGTTGAGCCAGCTGAAATCGTCGCTCAGAAAGCCGATCGAGAGCGACGGCAAGACGAGGCCCACGGAGACCAGGGCGATGGCGATCTGCGGCAGCCGGTCCCGCGGGTTTGCGCCCGTTCTCATCGCCGGGCCGCCCATTTATCCGCCAAACCGTCAAGTCGGCGGGCGAAGCGGCGGGCTATCTCCCTCCGGTCGTACCGGGCGACCGCTCCGGCATCCCCGCGGTAGGCGCTTCGTCCCGCCATCTTTTGGCGGAATAGACCGGCGATGGCTCCGGCCAGAGCTGCGTGGTCGTCGGGGTCGAGGACCACTCCGCTCCTGGTCTCGCCAATCAGCCCCGCCGCCGGACTGTCGGCCGGGACCGAGGCCAGGATCGGCTTGCGGGCGCCGAGGTACTCGTAAATCTTGGAGGTGGAAACGGTGGGGCCCTCCCGCCTTCCCACCACCACCCACAGGGCGTCGGCCCGGCGCAGCATGCTCAGGATTTCGCCGTGGGGCAGGTAGCCGTGGATGCGGAATTGCTTTTCCAGGCCGGAGCCGAGTACCGGCCGCAGGTCTTCGGGACGGTGGACGCCGGCCAGGGTGAAGACAAGCCGGCTGGCGATGCCGGGCTGTTCCGCGGCCAGAAGCCTCACGGCCCTCGCCACGACGTCCAACCGGCGGTGCTCTGTCAGGGTGCCGGTGTAGGCGATGGTGAAGCTGTCCCGGTCGCAGGCAGGTGCCGGGTCCCGGGGGAAATCATCGGGGTCGAAGCCCTGGGGCATGTCCCAGAAGCGGCGGCTCAAGGCGGGATGGTATCCCTGCAGCCCTTGCTGGATGCGGCCGTTGATGGAGGTCACCATGTCGGAATTCGCCACCACCCAGCGCTCCAGGCGGCGGTCGGCCGCCACGTGCCAAGCTGGAAGTTTGAGGGACAGGGTATTGGGCTGGGACCAGGCGTCCCGGAAATCGCAGACCAGCGGACGGCGCAGCAGTTTCCCGAGAAGGACGCCGGCCAGGTGCGAGGAGAAGGGCGGGGCGCTGGAGAAAATGGCGTCGACCGCCGCTGTCCGGGAGATGCTGAGGCCGCAGTTCACGGCGAACGGCGTCCAGCCGATCTTGTTGTCCGGGACGAAGAGCTTGTTGAGCCGGTCGATCAGGCCGCGCCGGCCGCTGACCTTGGCGGCGTCGGCCCGGGGCGGAAGAAGGAACGAGGGGTCGAGGGAGCGGGTGCGGAACAGGCGGGATTCCCCGAGATCCGAGAGCAGCCCGGGGTCGTTCCGGTAGACGCCGCGGGGCCGGGGGCAGACGACCAACGGGCGCCAGCCGAAGCGGGGAAGGTATTTGGCCAGCTTGACCAGTCGGAGCACCCCGCCCGAGGGGGGGAAATAGTAGGCCAGGAAAAGCAGGTTCCTCATCGGCCGAAGCGCCGCTCCAGGCAGGCGACTATCCGTTCGGCCGTTTTCCCGTTGCCGTAGAGCCGCGGGTGGGAGCGGGGCCGGGCCACCCGCCGCAGAGCCCGGGCGATCTTTTCCCGGTCCACCCCCACCAGCCGGTTCCAGCCGGACTCCACGGTCTCCACCCACTCGGTCTCGGTGCGGACGGTGAGGCAGGGGGTCCGCAGCAGGTAGGCCTCCTTCTGGACCCCGCCGGAGTCGGTTATCACGGCCCGGGCCCGGGACTGGAGGGCCAGCGACTCGACGTATCCCAGGGGGGGGATCAGCCTGAGCTTTTCGCAATCCCCCGCCCTGGCCAGCAAGCCGAAAGACTTGAGACGGGCCAGGGTGCGGGGGTGGGCGGGGAAGAGGATCAAGTAATCCGAACGAGAAAGGGCGGACACGATCTCCCCCAGCCGCTTCCGGCTGTCGGTGTTCTCGGCCCGGTGGATGGTGGCCAGCAGGAACGAGCCGGGGGCAACGCCGTATTCCCCCAGTATTTCGGCCGATGCCGCGGGTTCGGGGAGGAACAGATTGAGGGAATCGACCATGATGTCGCCCACCAGATGGACGCCCCCGGTCACGCCCTCGCGTTTCAAATTCATAACGGCGGTGCGGGTGGAACAGAAGTTGACGTCCGACAGGTGGTCGGCCGCCACCCGGTTGAGTTCCTCGGGCATGAGCCTGTTGAAGCTGCGCATGCCGGCCTCTATGTGGGCTACTGGTATGTGAAGCTTGGCGGCGGCCAGGGCGCCGGCCAGGGTGGAGTTGGTGTCGCCGAAGACGACCACGGCGTCCGGCTTCTCCTTCAGCATCAGCGGCTCCAGGCGGATGAGCATCTGGCCGGTCTGCAGTCCATGGCTTCCCGACCCCACCTCCAGGTTGTGGTCGGGCCGGGGTATGCCCATCTGGTCGAAGAACTGCTGGGACATGGCCCGGTCGTAGTGCTGGCCGGTGTGGACCAGGACCTCGCGGTGGCTCTTCCTCAGCGCCCGGGAGAGCGGGGCCGCCTTGATGAACTGGGGCCTGGCCCCGACGACAGTCATTATCTTCATCTGACCGCTTGTCCTGAGTGATACAATGGGCTTTGCCGAAGTGTTTATCGGAGGACCGCCAGCTTGATCACCTGTGTTTTCCCCGACGGCGGCCGGACGGCTATAAGGTAAAGCCCGGAGGGCAGGCCGCCGGACAGGGCGGCGGCCGGGTCGACCAGCAGGCTATGGGCCGGGGCCGAAGGCCCCTGCCAGGAGGCCAGGCGGCGGCCGTCCAGGGTGTGCAGGCTGACGGCTGCCCGGTCCGGAAGTTTGGAGAGCATCAGGAAGCGGTCGTGGTCCGGGCGGAAAGGGTTGGGGGCGGCGTGGGCCGAGGCCGGCGCCTGGCCGGCCTGGCTCTGGTGCCGGTAGACGGAGAGGCCGCGGGAGGTGGCGATCAGGATGTCGTCGCCGCTTTGGTCGCGGGGCCGGACGGCTACCGACTTGACGTCGTCGCTGAGGAGCCTGGAGCCATTGGCCAGGGCATCGCCCGAGGTGAAGCCGTCCCACTTCCCGTCCCAGGAAAGCACGCTCAGCCCCCGGTCGGTGGCGATCCACCGGTTGCCGGAGCGGTCCAGGGCCACGGAGCGGACGTTGTCGCCCAGCAGCTGGCTGTTGGCCGAGGTATACAAGGCCTCGACTTTCAACAGGTCGCCCGCCGGATCGTAGAGGCAGCGGTTAAGACCGCCGTTGGTCGAAGCCCAGACGGCGTTGGTAGGATCCACGGCCAGGTCGGTAACGTTGTTCTCTGACAGGCCCCCTTCCTTTCTCAGATTCGCCCAGCCTCCGGTGCCAAAATCGTAACGAAAGAGGCCCAGCTCGAGGGTGCCCACCCAGAGCGCGCTTGATGCGTCGACGGCCAGGGCCATCGGTTTGAGATAGGTCCCCGGCGGATTCGGGTCGTTTATCCACTGGTAGCTCCCGTCGGGCCACCGCTTGACCACATAGTTCGGGACGTTGTGGTACCTCATGGCGAAGAAGAGGCGATTCCCCCCTTCCCTGACGATGTCATAGACGCCGCACATAGGGGGAAGCAGGGGCAGCCCGAAAACGGTGTCCTCGCCTTCGGGACTGATCCTGAAACAGGAGCGGCCCGAAGCGTCGCCCCAAGCCAAGCCGTACCAGGCATATCCGGAATCGTCGACGGTCAGGGCGGTCAACGGAATCCCGGGAAAGGGATTTTGGTGAACGGCGACGGATCCCTCCGGCCCGATGCGGCTGGCGAACTCGCCGCCGTGGGCCAGCCAGACCGAGCCGTCCTTGCCGGCCGCCACCCGGTTGACGTTGTTGCTGGGGAGGCAATCCTGTTGAAACGGATGCCAGGCGGTTCCGTCCCACCGGGCCAGCCCGTTGGCGGTGCCGGCCCAAAGCGAAGAGTCACTATCCAAAGATAGTGTCCTGACGTTTAGGCTGGGAAGGCCGGCGGACGCCTCCGCCGCCGACCCGCCGGCGAAACTCCAGACGCCGTTGCCGGTCGCCAATCGGAGCGTGTCGCGGAAGGACAGGATGCCGCGCACCTGGCGGCCAAGGTTCAACATCTCCGTCCACGAGGAAATGGCCAGCCTGGACACCCCCCGGCCGGTGCCGGCCAGGACCGCGGTGTCGGCGGCCAGCAGGGAGTGGACCGAGGAATCGCCTATTCCTGCGTTGGAATAGCGGAACCAAAGGCTGTAGTTCGGACCCGCCAGCCCGGCCAGGGGGGATACCGAGAGGCCGCGGTCGGTCCCGACGAAAAGGCTGTCGTTCCTCCAAGCCAGGGAGAGGACGTTGGGCCCCATGGGGTATACGCGGTTCGAAAACGAACGCCAAACCTGTCCATCGAAGAAAGACAACCCTCCGGGCGAACCCAGGAAGACGTAATCGCCGTGACAGAGGACGGCGTTGATGCTGTCGGAGATGATGTTCTGGTCGCGCGAGCAGATAAGGGTGAAACGGCTGCGGGCCGAGTCCAGCACGGCCGCGCCGGAGGCCGCCGTTCCGAAGTAGAGCCGCCGCCTTTGGTCCAGGGCCGCCGCCCGGACGTCGGTCGACGGCAGCCCGTCGACGTTGGTGTAGGCGCCCAACCGCACCGTGTCCGCTGCCGAGAACGAGAAGACCCCGCCTTCGGTGGCGGCCCAGAGGATCCGGCCGTCGGCCAGCAGGGCCCTAACCGGGTTGAGGTTGGTGTAGCTCCGCCAGGCCTGGCCCGGACACAACCCCGGGGAAAGGAGAACAGACAAGACAGCGGCGAGGAGGATTCTCATAAGGCGGTCCATACTATTCTTTGAATCTACATGATAACCCAAGAAAGCCGGACTTGTCAATCCCGCCGCCCCGCCGGGCCCTCCCGGGCGCGTCTTGAAAAGCCCTTCCAAAGTGTGATACCATAATGGACGCGATGCCGAAAGACGCAGGGTACGATGCCGTGGTGGTGGGGGCGGGGCCGGCCGGTTCCATGGCCGCTTCCGCCCTGGCTGCCGAGGGATTTTCGGTCCTGATGCTGGAGAAGCACCGGGAGGCCGGCGTGCCCCTTTGCTGCGCCGAGGCCGTCAGCCTGCGCAGCCTGAGGCTTTTCCTGGAGCCGGACCCGTCCTGGGTGGCGGCCCGCATCAACGGCGCCTCGCTGGCCTCGCCGGACGGCACCGTGGTCGAGGTGGCCTGGCCCGGGGTCGGGGTGGTGCTGGAGCGCAAGCTGTTCGACCGGTTCCTGGCCCAGCGGGCGGCCCAGGCCGGGGCCGAAGTCCTGGTGAACGCCGAGGCTGTCGGCCTGGTGATTGAAGGGGATATGGCGTCCGGCGTGTCTGTCGAGAAAGCCGGACTTCGGGAAACGATTGCCTGCCGGCTGGTGATCGGCGCCGACGGCATCGAGTCGCTGGTCGGGGCCTGGGCCGGGCTGGACACCCGGCTGGGGCCGAGGCAATTGCACTCCTGCGCCCAGTACCTGATGGCCGGGGTGGAGGGGCCGGCGGACCGGGTGAGGTTCTGGGTGGGCGGCGAGCTGGCCCCGGGAGGGTACGCCTGGGCCTTCCCCAAGGGACAGGGCCGGGCCAATGTCGGGCTGGGCATCGAGGGCGGCCGGGCGGAAAAAGTGAAGCCGGCGGTTTATCTGGAACGCTTCGCCGAAAAGCACTTTCCGAAGGCCCGGGTCATAGAGACCATGGCGGGCGGGACGCCGGCCATGGGCCGCGACCATCCCATGGTCCGGGGCAACGTGCTGCTGGCGGGCGACGCCGCCCGGCTGACGGACTCACTTTCCGGTGCCGGCATCGCGGTGGCCATGGCCTCGGGCGACCTGGCCGGCAGGCTGGGGGCGGAGTATCTGAGAAGCGGGGACCGCGGGCCGATCGATGATTACCCCGGAAGATGGTGGTCCGGCCCCTGGAAAGACTTGAAGTACCACCACCGGGTGCGGGACGTCTTCCTTAAGCTGTCGGACGGGGAGATGGACAGGATAGCCAGGCTCCTGGCCAGGATCCTCGAGGGCAGGGACCCGTCGCGGCTCAACCCCATTGACGTGGCCAAGACCGTGATCACCTCGGATCCGGGCATACTGGCCCTGGCCAGGCATCTGTTATGAGAAAGATCAAATACATGCGGCTTCTTCTGCTGGCAGCGCTCCCGGCCCTGGCGCTGGGCGCCTCCATCGCCGACGATTTCGATCCCTCGCTGGACAGGGGGCTGGCCACCCTGTACCAGGGCGACTACGAGGCGGCCGAGGCCGTTTTCGATTCCTTCATCGCCGCCCATCCCGGCAACCCGGCCGGCTGGTTCTTCAAGGCCGGGCTCTACCAGGTGAAGATGACGGATCATGAATGCGACTCCTGGGCCGGGCAGTACAACCGCAGCCTGGACAGCGCCCTGATGATTTCCGACAGGGCCGTGGGCAAAAATCCCAGGGACGCCTGGGCCCGCTTCATCCGCGGCGGGACCCACGGCTACATGGCGGCCCGCGACGGGCGGACCAAGAAATACGTCTCGGCCCTGAACAAGGGGCTGGCCGCGGTTTCGGACTTCAAGAAGGCGGCCGAGCTGGACCCGGGGCTGTACGACGCCTACCTGGGAATAGGCTCCTACCACTACTTCCGCACCCGGGCGGTCAGCATCCTCAAGTGGCTGCCCTTCATCGGCGACGCCAGGGACAAGGGCATCTCCCAGATAGAGCTGTCAATCGCCAGGGGAAGATATACCGGGGTGATGGGCCGGAACGGGCTGGCCTGGATCCTGATAGACTACGGCAAGCACGACCGGGCCCTGGCCCTGGCCGAGGGCCTGGAGAAAGAGTTCCCGGACAATCCGTTCTTCTTCTGGGCCAGGCCCGAGGTCCACTGGCGCGCCAAGCAGTGGTCCAAGGCGGCCGGGGGCTACCGGAGGCTGCTCCAGCTCATCGAGGCACGCCCGGTCTACAGCAACTACAACCGGGTGATGGTCCGCTACCGCCTGGCCAAGAGCCTGTTCGAGTCCGGCGAATACCGGGAGGCGGCGGCCCAGGCCCAGGAGGCGCTCAACATTCCGTCGGACCAGGCCATGGTCAGCCGGCTGGTGATGGAGCGGCGGGCCTGCCGCGAGATCATCAGGCTTAGCCGGGAAAAGCTCAAGGGCTAGGCCGCCGATGATCCCGCGGCTCGCCGGCTCATCCCTTTTCCCTCTTGCCACCTTATCCCTTCTCATCGGCTGCGCCCCGGCCTACATAAGCCAAAAACCTCCAACGCCCGAGCCCATGGTCCGGGTGGCCATCCACCACCGCCTGGAGGCGGCCGTCATCGAAGCGCTGGACACGGTCTGGGCCTCGGACGGGATCCATGCCAGCCCGCTTGCTCCGGGCAACAGATGGACGGTCACCGCCCGCCAGGGAAGGCTTGTGGCCGAGACCGGCGCCGGCACGGTCATCGGGGAGATAGGCCCCGGCCTGACCTTCCGCGGGCGCGCGCGGTTCTCCCTCAACGGAACGGCCCTGGACCGGCCGCTGACCCTGTCGCCCGAGGGCGGGGCCGGCCTGCTGGCGGTGCTGGAGCTTCCGCTGGAGGAGTATCTCTTGGGTGTCCTGTCCAAGGAGATGGGCAACGCCGGAGGGGCGGAGCTGGAGGCCCTCAAGGCCCAGGCGGTGGCTGCCCGGAGCTTCGCCTACGTAAAAATAGGGAAGAAGCCGGAACAGGGCTACGACCTGGAGTCGGACGTTTCCCACCAGGCCTTCGACCCCTCGGCCCCGGCCGGCCCGGCCATCAGGAAGGCGGTGGAGAAGACCAGGGGCCAGGTCCTGTCCTGCCGGGGCCGGGTCTTCGCCCCCAACTACCACTCCACCTGCGGCGGCCGGACGGCCCTGCCCTCGGAGGCCTGGGGGACGGCCGACAGCCTGTTCCCCTGGGCCAAGTCGGTCCGTGACCCCTACTGCGCGGTCTCGCCCAGGTTCCAGTGGAGGGAGAGGGTTCCGTCGGCCGCCATGGTCCGCCGCGCTTTGGGCCTGGCCGACACCACAATTCCGATAACCGACGTCTCGATAATGGACCGGGGGCCTTCGGGAAGGGTGAACAGGCTGAAAATTCGCTCCCAGGCCGGGGACACGGTGCTATTCCGGGACCGCATCCGGTTCCAATTGGCGGACAAGGCCCTGCCCAGCTCCTGGTTCGACGTCTCCTGCCGCCGGGACGAACTGGGCAATGTAGCTTCGGTCGAATTCACCGGGAAGGGGTTCGGGCACGGGGTGGGCATGTGCCAGTGGGGGGCGATGGGGATGGCCAGGGAGGGGAGGGGGTACAGGAAGATACTGAAGCATTATTACCGGGAAAGCGAGGTGGTCTGCATACGTTGACTGCTGATTACCGGCATAACTGCCTTGGAAAACATCATTTTCGCGCGGCCCCTGGGGGCCGCCTTTTTTATTTAAACTTTATTCTTGCAAAATGTTGCCTGATAGGGTAATATTATGGTATCAAGCGGGTTAATATGCAAGGAGCCATATAAAATGGACTACCTTAAGTTCTTCGGGTTAACCGAACAGCCGTTCTCCAACGCGCCCGACAACCGGTTCTATTACGACAGCCCCCAGCACTCCAAGGCCATCCTCAAGCTGGGCCACGCCGCCGAGATGATGAAGGGCCTGGCGGTGGTGCTGGGCGACATCGGGACCGGCAAGACCACGGTCTCGCGGCGCATGCTGGAGATCCTGCCCGACGACCAGTTCGAGACGGGCCTGCTGGTCATCGTCCACTCCGAGGTCACCCCGGGCTGGCTGATCTCCAAGATCGCCCTGCAGATGGGGGTGGAGAAGCCGGCCGAGACCAAGGCCGGCATGGTGGGCCAGCTCTACGAGCAGCTGTTGCGCATCTACAACGACGGCCGCAAGGCGGTGGTCATCATCGACGAGGCCAACATGCTCAAGAGCAAGGAGATCATGGAGGAGATGCGGGGCCTGCTGAACATGGAGATCTCGGGCTCGATGCTGATAACCTTCCTGCTGTTCGGCCTGCCGGACCTCGAGCAATGCCTGGCCCTGGACCAGCCCCTGAGGGAGAGGATCGCGGTCAAGCACAAGCTGGAGCCGCTGACCTCGGAGTCCACCCGGGGCTACATCCAGTACCGGCTGGCGGTGGTGAACTGCCAGAACGAGCTGTTCACCGACTCGGCCTACGAGTTCATCCACTTCTACTCGGACGGCAAGCCGCGGCTGATAAACACCATCTGCGACAACGCCCTGCTGGAGGCATCGATGAGCGGCATCCAGCTGATAGACGAGTCGCTGATCGAGACGGTGGTGGGCGACCTGGGCCTCAAGAGCGAGGGGGCCTCGGAGACCCGCACCAAGTCCCCGGCCTTCTAAGCGCCATGACGGCAGCGACACCGGAGAGCATGAGATGACGCCCATGCCCAAAAGCCGCCATTACGCCGACCTCCACCTGCACACCACCGCCTCGGACGGGACCTTCACCCCCGAGCAGCTGGTGGACCACTTCTCATCGCGCGGATTCAAGGCGATAGCGGTCACCGACCACGACGCCTGGGACGCCATCGCTCCGACCACCGAGCTGGCCACGAGGGTGGGGCTGGAGGTCATCCCCGGCATCGAGCTGTCCACCGTGGTGGGGGACTCCGAGATCCACCTGCTGGGGTACTTCATCGATTACGAGAACCCGGGGTTCCAGCGCCAGATCAGCCACTTCAAGGCGGCCCGGATAGAGCGGGCCCGGAAGATAGTGGAGAAGCTCAAGGGGATGGGGGTGCACATCGAGGCCGAGCGGGTGCTGGAGCTGGCCAGGTCGGCCTCGGTGGGCCGGCCCCACGTGGCCCGGGCCCTGCTGGAGGAGGGCTACGTCGGTTCCTCGGACGAGGCCTTCGCCCGCTACCTGCGCTCCGGGGCGCCGGCCTACGTGCCCAAGCCTTTCTTGTCCACGGCCGAGGCCTGCCGCATCGTCCACTCGGTCGGAGGCCTGTGCTTCTACGCCCACCCCGGCATCGAGAACCGCGACGAGCTGGTGGAGAAGTTCGCGGCCGAGGGGCTGGACGGCATCGAGGCCTGGCACTCCAAGCACAGCCCGGCCCAGGTGAAGCACTATCAGGACCTGGCCAGGAAGCACAACCTGCTGGTCAGCGGAGGGTCGGACTCCCACGGCCCGGAGCACCACGACCAGTTTAACGGCGGGGGGCACCTGGTCAAGGTACCCTACGAGGTGGTGGAAAAGATGCGGGAGAGGCTGGGTCTGAGCTGACCGCGGATCGGCGCGGATACGTCGAGTACGGCAGCCATGGATTCAGGCTGATGGCCGAAATAAAACTTACATGGGGATGATTCGAATATGCTGAGCGACGAGATACTGCAAAGCCTGATCGTCAGGAACGACCGCAAGATCGTCCTGATCGTGGCCGACGGCCTGGGCGGCCTGCCCCGGGATCTGGACGGCAAGACCGAGCTGGAGACCGCGGCCAAGCCCAACCTGGACTCGCTGGCGGCCAAATCCATCTGCGGGATGACGGTGCCCATCTCCCCGGGCATCACCCCGGGCAGCGGCCCGTCGCACCTGGCCCTGTTCGGCTACGATCCGGTCAAGTACCAGATCGGCCGCGGGGTGCTGGAGGCGCTGGGGATCGGTCTGGCCATGACGCCACAGGACCTGGCGGCCCGGGCCAACTTCGCCACCAGGGACGGCCAGGGGGTGATCACCGACCGCCGGGCCGGGCGGATCCCGACCGAGCGCAACATGGATCTCTGCCGCCTGCTGCAGGAAGCCATCCCCTCCATCGGCGACGTCGAGGTCATCATCCGCCACGGCAAGGAGCACCGGTTCGTGGTCATCTTCCGGGGCGAGGGCCTGTCTGGCGGGCTGCCGGACACCGATCCCCAGAAGGAGGGCCTGATGCCGGTGATTCCCTCGGCCCTGTTCGACGACATGGCCAAGACGGTCAGGGTGGTCACCGAATTCACCGAGCGGGCCAACAAGGCGCTGGCCGGCCAGTCCCCGGCCAACACCATCCTGCTGCGGGGCCTGGCCAAGCACCCGGACGTCCCCTCCATGGCCGAGCGCTTCGGCCTGAGGGCGGCGGCCATTGCCGCCTACCCCATGTACAAGGGACTGGCCAAGCTGGTGGGCATGACCGAGCTGGAGACCGGGCAGACGATAGAGGAGGAGTTCGAGACCCTGCGGCTCTACTACCGGGACTTCGACTTCTTCTACCTCCACGTCAAGAAGACCGACTCCCACGGCGAGGACGGTAATTTCAGCGCCAAGGCCCAGGTCATCTCCGAGCTGGACGGCTGCCTGCCGGCGGCCACCAAGCTGGAGCCGGACGTGATCGCGTTCACCAGCGACCACTCTACCCCCGCCAAGCTCAAGGGCCACAGCTGGCACCCCAACCCGTTCCTGCTGCACTCCCAGTTCGCCCTGTTCGGCGGGGTGGACGAGTTCACCGAGCGCAACTGCGCCCGGGGCGGCCTGGGGATATTCCCGGCGGTGGAGGCCATGCCCCTGATGCTGGCCCACGCCCAGAAGCTGGCCAAGTTCGGGGCTTGAGGGGCTCTGCCGGGGGCAAGGGGTGATGACTTCGAGGATTCTGGCCGCCATCCCGTTCGTTTGCATGGCGGCCGCAGCCGGCAGCCTTCACTACGGGCCCGTGGCCGGGCTGAACGTATCCAATTTCCGCTGGGACTCGAAGCCTTACATTTATCCCGAGGACCGGAACGGGCTGGCGGCCGGGGGCTACCTGACTTACGACCTGGACCCCAGGGTGCAGATCAGGGCCGAGATGTGGTACTCGGAGAAGGGGGGAGGCGCCTCCTACGCCGAGATCTCCACCGACAGCGCCTCGGGTCTGGACCTGAGGAGCGATTACGAGACGGCGGCCCGGCTTTCCTACCTGGAGCTGCCGGTTTTGATCAGCTTCATCCTGGTGAGGAGGGAGAACCAGCTGGGCACGGTGGGCCTGGGACCGTATGTCGGCTGGCTGCTGGACGGCGAGCTGGAGACCAGGCTCTTCGCCTCCACCCGGGCCTTCAGCTACAGCCGGGAATACCGGCTGGACGGGCCGCGCTTCCGGCGGGCCGATTTCGGGCTGACGGCCGGGCTGACGGCCTACGTTTACCGGTTCGACGTCAACGTCCGTTATTCCAAGGGGCTGCGGCCGGCGCTGGCGGAAGAGTTCGACGACATCAACCGCTTCATGTACCCGGTCAACCGGACGTGGACGTTCAGCCTGGGGTACCAGATAAAATGATAATATAAAAACGAATATGAATTATTTTTTAGATCTATTTTCACCAGAAACTCACGAGGTATTTTCAAATTCACCGCGTGATACCTCTGGCTTTAGGTATAGACAAAGAAATCAAGCTTCTAAAGTTAAGCCCGGCGACAAATTTATCTGCTATCTAACAAAACTATCAAGATGGATAGGCATTCTTGAAGTAAAGAGTACATCATATCAGGATGTAAAACCGATATTTGCCGAAAAAGACGATCCGTTTATAATAAGATTTAAAGTAGAGCCAATAGTTTGGTTGGAAAAAGAGTTAGCTATTCCACTATTTGAAAACGAAATATGGAATACACTATCCTTTACCCGTGAATATAAAAGGGGTCAATCAGGTTGGACCGGTAAGTTTCGTGTCAGCTTGAATGTAATATCGGAAGAAGACGGTTATTTTCTCGAAAAGATGTTGCTTAAACAAAAAGACGAAAGAAAGATCTATAAAATCAGTGAACAAGAAGAAAAATACTTGGCAAGCCATCAGATAAAAACACAAACAAAATCGATAACAGTTACAATACCAGAAAAAGAAAACGACGAGATAGACAAGGAAGAGATACGAGAATCTGTAAAAATCCAAGCGGCTTTGGCTGAAATCGGCAGCAAAATGGGTTATAAAATATGGGTGCCCAGGAACAACAAAGTTAACGTGACAAGCAACTCAAAAATAAAGCAAGACTCTTTTCTTGGAATACTTCCCTTGAATTATGACCAGACAACCTTGAAAACAATCGAGCAAATTGATGTTCTCTGGATAAAAGGCAGATCGATTGTGCGAGCTTTCGAGGTTGAACACACGACATCTGTTTACTCAGGAATACTCAGAATGGCCGATCTACTGGCTTTGCAACCCAATATGTCAATAAAATTACATATTGTTGCTCCTCAAGAAAGAAGAGAAAAGGTTTTCTCGGAGATAAAAAGACCGGTGTTTTCAGTGCTGGAAAAAGGTCCGTTATCTGAAAATTGCACTTTCATTTCTTACGATAGCGTTAATGAGTTAAGTGGCGAAAAACATCTTGAACATTTGTCTGATAGTGTTTTGGACGAATACGAGGAAGTGGCTGAATAGATGCTCTTCATCCTCTACATAGCAGACCAGAAACGCTCGCGCGAGTTCTACAAGCACCTGCTCAAGCTGAATCCCAGCCTGGACGAGCCGGGGATGACCGAGTTCACCCTGCCCGGCGGGGCCAAGATCGGCCTGATGCCGGAGAAGAGCATCGCCCGCATCCTGGGCGACGGCGTCCCCAGCCCGGCCAGCGGCCGCGGCATCCCCCGCTGCGAGATCTACCTGAGGGTGGACAACCCCAAGCTCCACCTCAACCGGGCGCTGTCGGGAGGGGCCAGGCTGCTCAGCCCCCTGCAGCCGCGGGCCTGGGGGGACGAGGCGGCCTACGTGGCAGACCCCGACGGGCACGTCATCGCCCTGGCCCGGACCCTGCCGCGGTGACTTTGAAAGCCGTCATTCTGAGCCCGGCCCCTTGCCGTACTCTTGAAGAATCTGATCTGGATTCTTCGGTGGTCAGGCAGGAAGTCATCCTCAGAATGACGTGATTGAAAGTCAATAGAATTATACCACAGGGTCTAATAGAGATCCGCTCCGTGCCCGGGCTTCGAAGGATCCAGCCGGATTCTTCGGAAGCGGGGCAGGATGCCTGGCTCAGAATGACGTGGCTGAATAGATAAACAAAAACAGAGATGCGCATCGCCATTCTCAACGGCAACCCGGACCCGGCCAACCTCAGGTTCGACGGCTGGCTCAAGAGCCTGTCCGACCTGCTGCGGGCCAAGAACCACCAGGTGACCCTGCTGACCCTGCGGGCCCTGGACATCGCCTATTGCACCGGGTGCTGGGGCTGCTGGGTGAAGACGCCGGGCCGGTGCCTCAACGAGGACGGGTCGCGCGAGGTCTGCCGGGCCTGGGTGAACTCGGAGCTGCTGCTGCTGGCCTCGCCCCTGAAGATGGGCTTCGTCACCGCCCTCCTCAAGAGCGCCCTGGACAAGCTGATCCCGGTGGGCCTGCCCTACATCGGCACCCGCCAGGGCGAGTGTTGCCACCAACCGAGGTATCCCAAGTCGCCGAAGCTGGCGGCCCTGCTGGAGCCGGAGGACGGCGGCGACGCCGGTGACATCGAGATCACCCGGGCCATACTGGAGCGGAACGCCAGGAATTTTAAGAGCGAGCTGCGGTTCGTGCTGACAGCCGACCGGCCGGTGGAGGAGGCCGCCGATGCGGTTGACCGCGTTTAACGGCTCGCCCCGCGGGGCGACGGGCAACACCGCCCGGATGCTGGAGCAGTTCCTGGCCGGGTTCAACTCGGTCCCGGGGAACTCGGCGGAGGCCCGGTTCCTGTGCCGGACCAGGGAGATGGACGAGCACCTCAAGGCCTACGCCCAGTCCGAGCGGGTGTTGCTGGCCTTTCCGCTGTACGTGGACTCGATGCCGGCCGCGGTCAAGGCCTTCATCGAGGAACTGGAGCCGTTCTGCGGGAGGGAGGGCAATCCGCCGCTGCTGTTCCTGGTCCACTCCGGCTTCCCCGAGGCATCGCACTCCCGGCCGGTGGAGAGGTATCTGGCGAAGCTGGCCAAGAGGCTGGGCTGCGTGAACAAGGGCACGATCATCAAGCCGGGATCCGAGGGCCTTCGCCACCTGCCCGAGGACATGAACCGGAAGCTGTTCGGGCGCCTGCGGGAGCTGGGATGCGTCTTCGGGAGCGAGGACAGGCTGGAAGCAAGGATCGTGAAGCAGCTGGCCAAGCCCGAGAGGTTCAACCCGGTCCAGATGGCGGTGTTTGCGGCGATGAGGCTCCTGGGGATCACCAACCGGTATTGGGACGCGATGCTGAGGAAGAACAACGCCTACGAGAAACGGTTCGACCGGCCCTATGCCGAAGATGCAGACAAGAGACCGGGTCCATGAGAATAACGGCCATCGCTTTCTTGATTCCGGCGCTCTGCGCCGTTGCTCAGGCCCAGCCGGACGACCCCTGCCTCGAGTATCTTAAAAAACCGACCGCGGAGGGCTACCGGGCGGCCCGGTCCCACCTGGATTCGATGCTATCTATAAATAGCAGCGAACGCAAGGCCCTGCTCTACTCGGCCTTGGTGGACCAGGCCAACCTGGCGGCCCAGATGGACAGGCTCTACGGCCTGAGGGATTCGCTCGAAGGCAAACACCTGTTCGGGCTGGCCAACCTGATGCTGGAGACGGGGGACTTCCGGAGGTCGATAGACCTTTACCGGAAGCTCAACGTCCAGACGCCCAAGTGGTCATGCCCCTGGCGGCACAAGGGCGAGGCGCTCTACCGGCTGGGGGACCTGGCCGAGTCGGAACAGGCCCTGCTCAAAGCGGTGGAGACCCGGCCCACCCACTACGACGCCTGGGTCTGGCTGGCCAGGGTCCAAAGGGACATGGGCAAGCGCAAGGAGGCGCTGGCCTCCATCAAAAAGGCGTTCGAGAACAAGCATAAGGACATCGAGGACCCCGAGGAGGAGCTCGCCGCCGGCGAGGACGTGAAGCTGCTCGACGAGATACTGGTCTTAAACGGGGTCAAGCCGGGCAAGCTGGCGGCGGAGAGGGAGAGGATAATTTCAAAAGAGAAATGATTATTTAGCGCAATGGCTCAAAATCACAAAATAATTATTGGCGATTCTCGTTGCATGAGGGAAGTAGGTGACCAATCAGTTCATTTGGTCATTACTTCACCCCCATATTGGCAGCTTAAAGACTATGGCCATAAAGATCAAATTGGATTCGACGACACATATGAAAAATACATCAACAATTTGAGTCTCGTTTGGAACGAATGCCATAGAGTACTGCATCCAGGTTGTAAGCTGTGCATAAACATCGGTGACCAGTTTGCGCGGTCCGTCTATTACGGAAGGTACAAGATAATACCCATAAGAACTGAGATAATCAAATTTTGCGAGACAATAGGTTTTGACTACATGGGCGCTATAATATGGCAGAAAGTAACGACCTGCAACACATCGGGCGGCGCCTCTATAATGGGGTCATATCTTACGCCAAGAAACGGCATTTTGAAAATCGACTATGAGTTTATCCTTATTTTTAAAAAGTACGGAAAAGACCCGAAAGTTGAATCCGATGTCAGGGTAAAATCAAAACTTTCGCCAGAGGAATGGAACGAGTATTTTTCCGGCCATTGGAACTTTGCCGGGGAAAAGCAAAACGGCCATTTGGCCATGTTCCCGGAGGAATTGCCGAAGAGACTTATTAAAATGTATAGCTTCGTTGGAGATACGGTCCTTGATCCATTTACTGGCAGCGGCACTACAAATCTGTCAGCATCAAATCTCAACAGAAATTCCATTGGTTATGAGATCAATGCCGATTTTATTAATGTCATCAAAGAAAAATTAAAATGTTCGCAAGGCGATGTCTTCAACGGTGCACATGTGGACTTTATTGTACAAGAAAATGCGCATAATACCTTTGATGATAAAATCAAGTCGTTGCCGTATATCTTCCACGATACGGTAAAGATCGAAAGAAAAATAGACCCAAAGAAGATGCAATTTGGCTCGAAGATAGATAATAACTCGGTTGAAAGAGAAGAATACTTTACAGTAAAGGAAATCATAAGCCCTGAATTACTGAAACTCAGCAATGATATAACAATCCGTTTGATAGGTGTAAAGGAAGACAAGGAACTAAATGGTAAAGCCGTGGATTATTTAACGAGGAAAATCAAGGGAAACAAAATATTTATTAAATATGACAGAGATAAATACGACGAGAATAACAACATGATGGCTTATGTCTATTTGAAAAATAAAACTTTTATTAACGCACACTTGTTAAAAAAGGGGCTTGTCCGGGTGGATACTTCACGAGAGTATAAATACATTAACAAATTTAGGCTTATAGAGAATGAAAAGAGAGATTAAAAGACACTCCAAGGACTTTGGCAGCAAAGAAAAAGTCCTAAATTATGCCTGCCAGACTTATCAATTATCTCGACCCAACAAAGTGGGTGCGGTTATGGCGTTGATAAGAGAATGCCAGCCTAAATCATTGGAAGAGTGGGAAAGATGGTATTTTGAAAAAGCAAAAACAGAGGGAAAGGCTCCCTTAAAAATAACCGAAGAAACGATAAAAGAATTGGGTGAAAGGCTTTACACTAAAATCACTGAGATCGTAATTCCCGAATGGCAAGAAGCTTTCAAGAATTTAACACTTCAAGACTGCGTAGACTACATTTACAATCTTACAATACACCGAACTTATGATGGTTTTATTCGAGAAAAATTGGTGACAACCGAAGGGCTGGGAAAACGCTTTCCCGGTATACGCTTTGAAGAATCTGACCCTCAATTGGATCATGCAGGGGATATAGATTATATAGGTTGGGTTGGATCAAAGGCATTCGGTATCCAGATAAAGCCGGTTACTTCCAAGGCCAATTTTGGCAACTATTCTGCATCAGAGAGAATGAAGGCAAGTTTTGAAAGTTTTACAGATAAGTATGGAGGAAAGGTTTTCATTATATATAGTTTGGATGGAGAAGTCGGCAATAAAGAAGTGTTTGTTGAAATTGAGAAGGAAATCGCACGATTAAATAAATCTACGGCAAGGTGAAAATGGTAAATAGTAAAATAAACCAAGAACAATCTCTTATTGTGCTTGAAAGAAAGCTTTCTCTTTGCGCATTGGAAAAAGAGTTAACCGCATTAACGCGAATGCCGGAAGGTGAAATCAACCTGTTTGAGATACTGAAAATTGACAAAGAGGCGCAGCTATCGACACTTTTGGCACATCTATTCAACTGGGGGAACAAGGTTTCAGTTGGAGATCGATTTCTAAACGATTTCATCATGCTTACGCTTGGACGGCCATTTATGGTCGGTTCCGATTACGATGTTAGCGTAGAGGTTCATGTCACTGATGAAGCACGAGTAAAAGCAAGAAGGCCGGACATCGTCATCGAGTCAGATGAGAAGGTAATATGCGTTGAAAATAAAATCCACCCTTCCGCATCGCGTCAACGGCAAATACAAGAAACTGTGAATTACATCATCAATAAGAAAGATTGGTTGGAGAAGCGGAAGGCTTATCTATATCTGGCGCCAAGGACGGACAAACAGTGGCTGCTGGACGAAACAGAAGAAACAAGCGCTCGATATGGCAAGCAATGCGTTGTAAAACAGGTTTATTGGTCCAGTCTCGTCGGTTTATTAGATAAGTACTTGCGCATAGTGCCGCGCGACACCCGGTTGCATTTTGTTCTTTCGGATTTGTTGATCACGATTGAGAAGGAGATAGACAATGACAATCAGCGCTGACAGAAACCAGGATGTGTCTTTCGAACAATACTGTCCTAAAGATACAATACAGAGATTAGCAAAACTGTATTTCGACTATGGGTATCAGATTGAAACGTTAATAGGCAAATCAGCGCAAAACTACATGGCCGAAGTTGTGAAAATATTACATAAATTATGTGATACAATTAAAACTGAAACAAAAGATTATAAGTACGTCAAACAGAAGAAAAACACTTACATAGAGTATTTGTATCCAAAAACAGGACAGACGAAGATATACATACAAGCTGTTTTTGACGATCCTTCAAAAATATCCTCCAGGCCATCTATCTGTGTCACTATAAACAATAAGGTGAAAAACAAAATAAATATTATTAAGGCTTTGGAAAATAAAATTAGAAAACAAAATTTCATTGAGTTTGATAGTCGAACATTGTATCTGGTCTGCGATGTTGACTTAAAGAAAGTGCCGATCAGCAAGGTGTCAGAAGTGATGTTTGAAGATTTAAAGTACGTGATTAATTCAGTGAACGAAGTAAGAAAATTACTTGACGGCTAAGGTGACCACCCTTGAATAAAAAAAAGCGCGCCATCATCTCGGTCTACGACAAAGCGGGGATCGACGAGTTCGCCAGGGACCTGGTTTCCCTGGGCTTCGAGATAGTCTCCTCGGGCGGCACCGCCCGCTTCCTGCGGGGCAAGGGCGTGGCCGTCACCGACGTCGAGCAGGTGACCGGGTTCCCCGAGATGCTGGACGGCCGGGTGAAGACGCTGCACCCCAAGATCCACGGGGGGATACTGGCCCGGCGCGAGCTTCCCGACCACATGGCCCAGCTGGAGAAGCACGGCGTCGCCCCGGTCGACGTGGCGGCCGTCAACCTCTACCCCTTCGCCGAGGTCAGGCGCAAGCCGGGGGCCACCGAGGAGGAGATCGTGGAGAACATCGACATCGGGGGCCCTTCGCTGGTGCGCTCGGCGGCCAAGAACCACCAGTCGGTGGCGGTGGCCACCCGGCCGGAGCACTATAAACTCATAGTTGACGACCTGAAGAGGCTGGGCGAGGTCTCCCTGGCCGTCAAAAAGGAGCTGGCCCGCCAGGCCTTCCGGCTTTGCTCGGAGTACGACTCGGACATCGCCGGATACTTCGCGGGCGGCCGGGCGGCCGGNNGCTACGGCGAGAACCCGCACCAGGAGGCCGGGTTCTACCTGTCGGCCGGCTCCAACCCGCCTTTCCGCCAGCTTCACGGCAAGGAGATCTCCTACAACAACATCCTGGACCTGGCGGCCGCCTGGGACCTGGTCTCGGAGTACGGCCGGCCGGCCTGCGCCATCGTCAAGCACACCAACCCCTGCGGCCTGGCCGAGGCGGACAACCTGACCAAGGCCTATCTGCTGGCCTGCGAAAGCGAACTGCCGCCCGGGCCGGTGTCGCGCTTCGGGGGCATCATCGCCTGCAACCGGCCGCTGGACACGGAGACGGCCATGCAGATCATCGCGCCCGGCAGCTTCTACGAGGTGATCGCCGCGCCCGGATTCTTCGACGGCGTCGGGGAGATCTTCTCCGGCCGCAAGGGCTGGGGGCAGAACGTGCGGCTGGTCCAGGTCGACGCCCAGAACTGGCGCCGGCCCTTCGTCCTGCGATCGGCGGCCGGGGGCTTTTTGGCCCAGACGGCCGACGACCGAGCCGCCGATCCGGAAACACTCGAGTTCGCCGCCGGGCCCAAGCCGTCCCAGGCCATGCTGGACGACCTGATGTTCGCCTTCAGGGCGGTGAAGCACGTCAAGTCCAACGCCATCGCCGTGGCCAAAGGCGGGCAGCTCGTCGGCGCCGGGGCCGGCCAGATGAACCGGCTGGCCTCGGTGCGGCTGGCCCTGCTGCAGGCCGGGGAGCGGGCCCGGGGGGCGGCTTTGGCCTCGGACGGGTTCTTCCCCTTCGCCGACAACATCGAGGAGGCGGCCGCGGCCGGCGTCGCCGCCGTCATCCAGCCCGGGGGCTCGGTCAAGGACGCCGAGGTCGTCAAGCGGGCCGGGGAGCTGGGGGTGTCCATGGTGCTGGCCGGGGTCAGGCATTTCCGGCATTGACCGACCGATGCCGAAAACGAGGATCGAAGTCCGAATAGATCTAAAGTCTTCAGCCACTTAATCGGGGTACGACGAAATGGCGACCATAGCACCGATGCTGATGACCCGGCTGGTGGGCCAGCTGACCGGCGCCCTGCGCAACCTCAAGGTCTACCCGGCCAGCCACGCCACCTCCCAGAAGCTGTTCGAGTCGGCCCTGAACCTGATCCGCGAGGCCATGGGCGGCGAGACCACCCTGTCCTTCAGCCTGGCCGGGAACATCCTGCTGATCAACGACAAGCCGGTGCCCGACTCCAAGCGGGACGTCTTCGCCAACTTCATCTCGGAGCTGGGCAAGCGCTCCATCGGGATGCTGGTGTTCCGCCAGGGGCTGGACCGCGACCAGGTGCAGGCCTTCTTCGAGATCATGGCCCAGGACGTGGAGCAGGTCAAGGCCCAGGGCGGGGTGGCCGCCCTGCTGGCCATGCGCGGCATCTCCAACGTCCAGGTGGCCGGCATCTCATACGGCGGCAAGGGCGGCGGCGGGATGGACGGCATCCCCGGCGTCGGCCCGGGGGTGGGCGGCGGATCGCCCGGGGCCGGGCGTCCCCAGTCGCTGGAGTCGGCCCTGCCCGAGCAGCTGATCGCCATGCTGCGCAGCGACCCCCAGATGGTCACCGAGATGCTGCTCAAGGGCGCGGTGGCCATGGGCAGCACCGACGAAGGCCAGGCCAGGATGCTGGCCGAGCTGGACCAGCTGATAGGAGTTTCCAAGGTCCAGGGGGGCAGCGACTACATCTCCCAGATGGCCAACGTGGTCGGTTCCATGGACCAGGCCCAGGGCCAGTGGGTGACCCAGGTGAAGCTGGACAACCCGGAGTGGCGCGACGTCATCCGCGAGCTGCTGGACGGATACAGCGACGAGAAGCTGGCCAAGCTGATAGGCGACAAGGCCGAGGTGCTGGCCATCGAGATCAAGGACGACCTGGCGCTGGTGGAGAAGCTCAAGGCCATGCTGTTCGCGGTGCCGGTGCCGCCGGACAGGCGCGAGAAGGTCTATCCCCTGCTGCTGCCCAAGCTCAAGAAGTACGGGCTCTCCCGGGAGGACTGCGACTTCGTCTTCGGCAAGGTGCTGGACGCCAAGCCGGTGCTTGACCAGTACCTGGCGGACCTGCAGTCCAGGCCGGCGGCCGAGATGCTGGATGACGCCGGCTTCCGCACCCTGCGCTGGCTGGTGCGCCGGGCCGAGGGCTGCGGGCCGGCCTTCGAGGGTTTCCTGGGGCTGATGTCCAACCCGGATTCGGCGGTGCGGGGCGCGGCCCTGGGGCGAAGCGCCGACATCCTGCCCGACCTGCTGGCCATGGAGCGCTACGACCTGGTGGAGAGGCTGATCGACGGCCTGAGCCTGCGCCTGCGCCAGGAGATCGACGCCACCCACTACCCCTGGGTGCTGGGGACGCTGGAGCGGATCACCGAGGAGCTGCGCATCCGGCAGAAGCACGGCCTGGCCTCGCGCATCAGCGGCAACCTGGCCGACCTGCTGCTGCTGCTCTCGGAGAAGCCGGTGGCCAGGGACATGGTGCGGATACTCTCCAAGATCGACGACGACAACACCCTCCAGGTGTTCGTCCAGGCGCTGCTCAAGGAGCCGGTGTTCGAGCTGGTGGCCGAGGAGCTGGCCGTCAAGGGCGAACGGGCCATCCCCTACCTGCTGGGCGCGGTCAAGGAGAGCGAGGACAAGACGATGCGCTTCAAGACCATGTACGTCATGAACAAGATAGGGGCCGGGGTCGAGGAGCACGTCATCCGGGCGCTGGCCGACGATCGCTGGTTCGTGCGCCGCAACATGTGCGTCCTGCTGGGGCAGGTGGGCGGGGAGAACTCCCTGCAGGCGCTGGGCGGCCTGCTGGAGGACAGGGAGTCCCGGGTCAAACTGGAGGCCCTGCGGTCCATGCACAAGATAGGCGGGGCGGGCTGCGAGCCCTGGGTGATCCGGGCGGTCTACGACAAGGACCCCGAAGTCAAGAAGGAGGCCCTGTCCCTGCTGAGCCGGGTGGGCGGCGAGGCCTCGGTCGACGGGCTGTGCGAGCTGTACCAGAGGAAGGACATCCTGGGGCGGACCGAGCCGCCCGAGGTCAAGAAACTTATAATAGCGGCCCTGGGGGGGATAGGCACCAAGAACGCCGCCAGCTTCCTGATGAAGGTGGCCAAGGACAAGGACCAGGAGCTGGCCGGGGCCGCCTATAAAACCCTCCAGGAGCTGATGAAGAAGCTGAAATCACAGGAATCTGCGAAGACATGAACCACCAGCAATTCGGGGAAAACGTTCCTGAGGGCCGTCTGGACACCATCATCATCGTCGACTTCGGCTCCCAGTACACCCAGATCATCGCCCGGAAGATCCGGGAGCAGAAGGTCTACTGCCGCATCCACTCCTGCCACGAGCCGCTGGGGCGGATCCTGGAGGCCCGGCCCAGGGGCATCATCCTCTCCGGCGGGCCGGCCAGCGTCTACGACAAGGGGGCGCCCTCGGTGGACCGCTCGCTGTTCATGGCCGGGGTGCCGGTGCTGGGCATATGCTACGGCATGCAGCTGATGGCCCGCCTGCTGGGGGGCAAGGTCAAGCGCAGCCCCAAGCGGGAGTACGGCAAGGCCTTTCTGGAGCTGACCGCCCAGTCGCCCCTGCTGGCCGGCGTGCCGCGCGAGACCCAGGTGTGGATGAGCCACGGAGACTGCGTGGAGCGACTGCCCGAGCAGTTCCGGACGGTGGCGGCCACCGACAACTGCCGGAGCGCGGCCATGGCCGACGAGGGCCGGAGGCTCTA
>DHHE01000123.1:39907-43028 GCA_002403115.1 bacterium UBP2_UBA4780
CGGCAGGTGGGCGGCAAGAGGGTGGTGCTGGGCCTGTCGGGCGGGGTGGATTCCTCGGTGACGGCCATGCTGCTGTACCGGGCGGTGGGCCGGCAGCTGACCTGCATCTTCGTGGACAACGGGCTGCTGCGGATGCACGAGGCCGAGGAGGTGCGCAAGGTTTTCCAGCGCCAGTTCAAGATCCCCCTGGTCAGCGTCGAGGCCTCGGCCCAGTTCTACCGGAAGCTCAAGGGGGCGTCCGACCCGGAGAGGAAGAGGAAGATCATCGGCCGGGAGTTCATCGAGTCCTTCGCCCGGGCGGCCCGCCGCATCGGCCGGGTGGACTTCCTGGCCCAGGGGACCATCTACCCGGACGTCATCGAGTCGATCTCCCACCAGGGGCCGTCGGCCACCATCAAGAGCCACCACAACGTGGGCGGACTGCCGCAGAACATGCGGCGGCTGAAGCTGGTGGAGCCGCTGCGGGAGCTGTTCAAGGACGAGGTGCGCCAGCTGGGGCTGAAGCTGGGGCTGCCCTGGGAGATGGTGATGCGGCACCCCTTCCCCGGGCCGGGCTTGGCGGTGCGCATCATCGGCGAGGTCACCCCGGAGCGCTGCAAGCTGCTGCGCTCGGCCGACCGCATCTTCATCGAGGAGATCCGCAATGCCGGCTGGTACGAGCGCACCTCCCAGGCCTTCGCCGTGCTGCTGCCGGTGAGGACGGTGGGGGTGATGGGCGACCAGCGCACCTACCAGAACGTCATCGCCCTGCGGGCGGTGAGCACCACGGACTTCATGACCGCCGCCTGGACCCGGCTGCCCGAGGAGCTGCTGGCCCGGGTCTCCAGCCGGATCGTCAACGAGGTCCAGGGCGTCAACCGGGTGGTCTACGACATATCCACCAAGCCCCCGGCCACCATCGAGTGGGAGTGATCCGCCGGGAGTTGGGGGAGCCAGACCGAGAAGGGCAGCCTGCCTCGGAAGCGAAGCATCCGGATAATAATGGATCCTTCGGCTGGTCGAGCAGGTAGCCATGCTCAGGATGACGCCAGATTAATATAGTATTATAGTAGGTAAAGATAGCATGTCCGAAGAGATCCTGAAAGAGGCGGCGGCCCTGGAGAAGCACGGCCACCTGGAGCAGGCACTCAACTCCTACGGCCGGGCCCTGGAGGTCGAGCCGGGAAACCCGGAGGCCTGGTGCTCCAAGGGCCGGGTCCAGTCGCGGCTGGAGGACTTCAACGAGGCCCTCAAGTCCTACGAGCAGGCCATCGCCCTCAAGCCGGACTTCGCCCGGGCCTGGTGCAACAAGGGCATCGTTCTCCAGGTGCTGGACCGCGACGAAGAGGCGTTGGAGGCGCTGGAGAGGGCATTGCAACTGGACCCGGACTGCGCCGAGGCCTGGTACAACAAGGGGCTGGCCCTGCGCGACCTGGGGCGATTCCAGGAGGCCCTGCCCTGCTTCGATCGGATCATCGCCGCCAACCCCAAGAACGTCGACGCCTGGTTCAGCAAGGGGGTCACCCTGCGGCTGATGGGCGACCTGGCCGGGAGCGCTGAGACGCTGGTCCGGGCGCTGGATATCGACCGGGAGGACGGTGACATCTGGTACGAGCTGGCCAAGGTGAGGCTGGCCGCGGGCGACGCGTCCGGGGCCGAGCAGGCTCTGGGAAAGGCCGTGGAGCAGGACGAGGACGTCAAGGAGCGGGTCCTGGAGGACGAGGAGATGCAGGGGCTGCAGGGAAGCGCGTTGCTGAAATAGGAGAAAGAACATGGGGAAAATCAAAAATCAAAAAGCAAAAATAAAAAAGGCTAAAAAGGCCTCGCCGGCCTCCAGGCTCCGACCCAAGAAAAAGGCCAAGGCCGGGATCGCAAGGGCAAAAGGCAGCAAGGGAAAGCCCTCGGCCGGTTCGTCCAAGCTCACCGCGGGGCCGCGCAGGGTTCGCGGGAAAGGGCCGAAGGCCGCGAAAAGGAAGGCAGCGGCCAAGCGGGTCGTAATAAAGCTGGCGCGAAAGGTCGTAAGAAAGATCGCCCCGAAAAAGCCCGAGGCCCCGAAGGCGGAGGCCATTGTAAAGCCGGCCGTCCCCCGGCCGAACTCGGGACAGGTTGAACCGCTGGTGCTGATCCTCAACCCCGGCTCCACCTCCACCAAGGTGGCGGTCTACCGCGGCGACAGGCCGCTGTGCCAGGAGTCGATCGAGCACGAACGTGCCGAGTTGGAGAAATACCCGCGGATAGTGGACCAGCACCCCATGCGCCGGCATCTGGTGCTGGACTTCCTGGCGAGGCACAAGGTCGACGCCAAGGCGCTGGGGGCGGTGGTGGACCGGGGCGGGCTGCTCAAGCCCATCAGTTCCGGCACCTACCGCATCAGCCAGTCCATGCTCGACGACCTGAAAGAGGCCAAGCGCGGCGAGCACATCTCCAACGTCGGGGCCTTCATCGCCCTGGATATCGCCAGGGCGGCCGGATGCCCGGCCTTCATCGTGGACGCGGTCTCGGTGGACGAGTTCACCCCGCTGGCCCGGGTATCGGGCCTGGCCGGGGTCGAGCGCAAGTCCCTGCTCCACGCCCTCAACATGCGGATGGCCGCCCTCCAGGCCTGCCAGGAGCTGGGGAAGAAACTGGACCAGGTCAACCTGATCGTGGCCCACCTGGGCGGAGGCATCTCCATCTCGCCGGTGGAGCGCGGGAAATTCGTCGACGTCAACAACGCCAACGAGCACGGGCCGTTCTCGCCGGAGCGGGCCGGGCACGTTCCCTGCGCCGACCTGGTGAAGATGTGCTTCGGAGGCAAGCTCTCCAAGGACGACATCGTCAAGAAGCTCACCCGGAGCGGGGGGCTGACGGCCTACCTGGGCACCAACAAGGCGGGCGAGGCGGTGGAGCGGGCCAGGGGCGGCGACCGCCAGGCGGCCGAAGCCCTGGAGGCCATGTGCTACCAGATCGCCAAGGAGATCGGGGCCTGCGCCACCGTCCTCAAGGGCCGGGTGGACGCCATCGTGGTCACCGGCGGGGTGGCCTTCAACAAGATGCTGACGGAATGGATCAGGGAGCGGACGGAGTTCATCTCGAAAAATTTCATGGTCTACCCGGGCGAGGACGAGATGCCGGCCCTGGCGGCCGGGGCCCTGCGGGTGCT
>DHHE01000113.1 GCA_002403115.1 bacterium UBP2_UBA4780
CCCAATATCTCCCCGGCCGCCCGCCGGGCCGCGCCCGGCTCCCCCAGCAGGCCGGGGATCTTGGCCAATTCGTCCTTGACCGACTGGCGGGGCCGGCCCTCGGCCAGCAGCATCTGGGCCATCAGGAATATCGCCCCCGGCCGGGCCTCGTGCTGGATGAACTCCGGGGCCAATTTCTTTCCGGCCACCAGGTTCACTAATCCTATATAGGGCACCTTCACCAGCATCCGGCCCAGCAGATACGAGATCCACGACGTTTTGTAGATGATGATCATCGGCGTCCCGATGATACCGCATTCTAAAGTGGCCGTGCCCGAAGCCGCCAGCACCAGGTCCGAGTGGGCCATCAGGTCGCGGCTTTGGCCCTCGGCCGCCGGGACCCTGAGCCCGAAGCCCCGGACCACGCCCTCCGCCGTTTCCCGCGAGGCCCCGGGCGCCAGTCCCAGGACGAACTGCAGCGACGGCTGATTTTGCCCCAGCAGACGGCAGGCGCCCAGCATCACCGGCAGGATCCTCCCGATCTCCTGCGCCCTGCTTCCCGGCAGCAGGCCTACCAGGGGCTGGGCCGAGCTAAGCCCGTGCTTGCGGCAGAAGGCCTCCTTGGAGATTTTCGGCCCGGCCTCGTCTAAAAGAGGATTGCCCACGTAGACGGCCGGCACTCCACTGGCCTTATAGAACGCCTCCTCGAACGGCAGGATGCAGAGCATTTTGTCGACCATCCGCCTGATCTTGCGCACCCGCCCCCGCCCCCAGGCCCAGACCTGGGGCGAGATGAAATAGGCGACCTTGGCGCCGGCCTTCCTGGCCTTGGCCCCGAACCGCAGGTTGAAGCCGGGATAGTCTATCAGGACCACGATGTCGGGGCGCCGCTCGCGCAGCATCCCCGCCAGCCTCCTCATGGCCTGCCGGATGAACGGCAGGTGGCCCAGCACCTCGGTAAAGCCCATGACCGAGAAGTCGCTGACGTGGTAGGCCAGCTCCATCCCGGCCTCCCGCATCCGGTCCCCGCCGACGCCGAAGATCTCCAGGTCCGGCCGGAGTTTCCTGAGCTCGGCCACCAGCTGCCCCCCGTGCAGGTCGCCCGAGGGCTCGCCGGCGATGATCATTATACTGGTTTTGGACATCCGATGAAATGGATTCGCGTTGGTCTCATGCGCCATCGGTCAGTATCCGCAAATTTTCCCTGAGGCTGTCCTCCGGCATTCCCATCCTGCGGGAGATCTCGGCGTACCGCTCCGCCGCCCGCAGGGATTCCTCCTTCTTGCCCAGAAGGCGGCAGCATAAGGCCATGAAGTTCCAGCCGTCCTGCTCCTGCACCGTCAGGCCCCTGGCGGCGGCGATCTCCAAGCCCTGGCGGATGTCCGCCAGTCCGAGCTCGGATTTGTCCCTCGTCACCCGGGTCTTCCCCAGCCAGTTGTGGCCGCCGGACAGGAACTCGACCGAACCCATGCCCCGCGAGATCTCGATCAGCTCGATGAAGCAGGTTTCTGCCTTGTCGAACTCGCCGGTGTCGAAGTACAGGGTCCCGGCCGTCCCGTGGCGGAAGGCCAGGATGTGGGGCTCCCGCAGGCCGTGGGTCTCGATCAGGGCGTCCGCTTCCAAAAGGCGCTCCAGGGCCGCTTCATAGTTTAGAAGATCGGTCTCGATGACCGCCAGCACCAGCAGCCCGTTGACGATGCCCCGGTAGTCCTGCATCCGGTGGCGCAGCTCCAGTGACCGCATCTGGTAGGAGCGGGCCTGGGCGAAATCCCGCTGATATTGTTGCATCTGGCAGATGGCGTGCAGCACGTGGGCGGTCCGGAATGAGTCCCCGAAGCGCTGGAAAATCTCCAGGGCCCGGTGGTACAGCTCCAGCGCCCCTTGGCTCTCCCCCCGGATGTTGTGGATGTTGCCCAGGTTGTTCAGGGTGATGCCCACCGAAAGCTCGCGCCCCGTTCCCTGGTACAGCTCCAGCGCCCGACGGAATGAATCCTCGGCCTGCTCGAACTCGCAGCGCCTGAGGTGGATGTTTCCCTCGGTGTTCAGGCAGCTGGCCCGGGACTCTCCGGCCTGGCAGCCTTCGGCCCCGATCACCCGCCGGGCCAGCTGGAGCCCCTCGTCCAGCCGGCCCCGGATGTAGCACAGCGCCGCCCGCTCCGCCGCCACCCGGTACCCCCGCAGGAGGTCGCCGGACGATTCCGCCACCCGTGCCGCTCTTTCCAGCCTGTCCCCGGACTCCTGGTACCGGGCCAGTATCTTGCACACCAGCGAGCTGTTGACCAGCAGGTCCATCAGGACGCCCGGGGTTATGTCGTGCCTTCCGGCCATGCGCTTCCCCACCATCTTCCAAGAAGTATAAATATACACCATTATCCCGGATAAGTCAAAATAATCCGAGTTTTCGCTTGACGTCCGGGGCGTCAAAAAGTATAATTCTACCGTCGCCGTCCCGGCGGCAAAGCCAAAATCCAACGGAGTTAAATCATGAAACGCCTGATTCTCCCCGCCCTGGCGATCCTGGCCCTGGCCTCCTGCGGCAAGGGACCGGCCACCCCGGACACCCCCGGCTGCCTGGCCGGCACGGTGCTGGACACCCTTAACGGCCTCCCCCTGTCCGGAGCCAAGGTGGTGGCCGGGTCAACTGATTCCACCGCCACCGACGCCGAAGGCCGGTTCCTGCTGTCGCTGACGCAGGGCCGTTATACGGTCCAGGTCTCCAAGGACGGCTATTACGGCGTGGCCGCCAACGTCCCGGTGCTGTCCAGGGACACCATCCGGGTGACCATCCACACCCGCCTGCGGGCCTGGCTGCCGGGGACGGCCATGGATCCCGGCGAGGAGAGGCACAACTTCGCCTCGGTTTTAAGGGGCGGCTTGCTTTACGCAATAGGCGGCAGGCAGACATCGGGCGCCTCCTTTACCCACTTGTCGACCAGCGTTTCTTTTTCTCCGGCTTCAGGATCCTGGGGCTCCGGCACGGTGGCCTCGCTGTCGCCCGGCCGGGAACAAGCCTCCTGCGTCGCCGTGGGCGACACCCTGTTCATCTTCGGCGGCCTGTCCGGGTCCTCGGTGCTGGCCTCGGTGGAAAAACATTTCGCCTCCTGGATCCCTGCCGCGACCCCCATGCCGGCCGGCGCCCGGGGGATGGCTGCGTTCGCGGTGGGCGACAGCATTTTCGTTTTCGGCGGCTTCACCGGCGGGGACACGGCCACCAGCCTGGTGCGGGTCTATAAGCCTTCGGCCGACACCGCCGGCGGCACGCCGTGGAAAACCGCGTCCCCGATGCCGGCTCCTTTGGGGGGCATGTCCTGCGCCTCCATCGGCGGGACGATATACTTCTTCGGCGGAGGCAACCACGGCATCGCCAGCCCGCAGGTCTTCTCATACAACCCGGCAGGAGACGCCTGGACGTCCCGGGCCAACATGCCGGCGGAGAGGGCCTACGCCGCCTGCGCCGCCGTCGGCAATGACATATACGTCTTCGGGGGCCTTGCCGGAACCACGGTCTGCAATTCGACCTACCGCTACAACCCGGCCGCCAACACCTGGACGGTGATGGAGCCGATGCCCCTGGCCCGCTACGGGGCCGGGGCCGTGGCCCACAATAACCGGATCCACGTCTTCGGCGGATTCGACGGGACAAATTCCCTGGGGGTGAACGAGATCTACAACCCGGCGGCGGACGTCAAGTGACAGGTAACTGGAACAGGAACGGGCAGGCTGAAAAGCCTGCCCGTTTTTTTTGTGCGCGTCATGCTGAGTCCGGCCCCCTGGTGTGGCTCACGAAGCATCTGACAAAGATTCAGACCCTTCGAAAGCAAGGCGCGGAGGAAATCTCAGGATGACCCTTGTTTTTTAGGCGCCGGGGTGTTGAAGTAGTCGATCCGCATCCCGGGAATCTCGCTTTTGAAAAGACCGATGAGCGCCCGGAGTCCAAGGGCCCTGCCCTTTGGCTTCGGTATTTTTCTTACGTACCACCACGGGTCTATCGACAGGTTCCGCATCTGGACCACGTCCACGCCCGTCCTTTCGAACAATCGGATCAGTCCCTCGGCCTCCCGCTCCCGGTCGGTGTGGCCGGGGAACACCAAAAGATTCACGTTGACGTAAAGCCCCTCGTCCCTGGCCGCCCCGATGCTCTCGATGACATCGGCGTAGCGGTAGTTGACCGGCCGGTAGTAGGCGTCGTAGCAGGGCTTGAGCGACGAGTTGAGGCTTATCCGCACCGCCTGCAGGCCGGCCCGGGCCAGCACTCGGATCCGCTCCGGCGAGAAGGCGTTGGTGTTGAGGTTGATGGTGCCGCGACCCGTCCGTCCGCGCATGAGCTTGATGGCTTTTTCGATCGTCCTGTATTGCAATAGCGGCTCGCCCTCGCAGCCCTGGCCGAAGCTGGCGATGGGAGTGGGGGCGTTTTGCAGGTGCGGCACGGCGATCTCGGCTATCTCCTCAGGGGTGGGGACGAAATCGATCCGCTCCTGGCTGGCGCAGCACCCAGCCGGCTGCAGGGACAGGCACCCCAGGCAGCGGGAGTTGCACGAAGGCGAGGTGGGCAGGGGCAGCTCCCAGCGCCCATAAAACAAGTTTTTAGCGGCGAAACAGTGGTACTCCAAAGCGCAGCGGCCAAGCTGCCTCAACAGGCGGTTCGAACGGTTTTCCTTAAGCCGTTGTTCGACAAGTTTGACAAGCCTATTGTCCTGTTGCGGAGAGTGCAGCTCTGGGTCGGCCTTGGGGTTTTTGGCCACCCGCACCGCCGCACCGCATATATTCCCTTTGTGCCAGGCCACCGCGGTGTAGGACCACAGGGGCAAAAGGGGCCCCTCCGACTTTTCGACATACCCCGGCATCAGGGTCCTGGTCCAGCCGGCCGGCATGAAGGCCGCCACCGGGTACACCCTCTTCCCGCCGATTCTTTCCAGGTAGGCTAGGGCGCCGTCCTGCTCCGCCACCAGTATCCCTTTTTTGATGACGAATAGCTGGCTGCCCTCGGGCAGCGGCGCCAGGTCCCGCACCGGAATGGGGACGAGATCCCCTCCAGACAGGCCCAGCGGGGTGTGGCCGGGCAGGTCGAAGACCCGGCCCTTGGAGTCGGCGTAGAGGGTAGACGGCATGGGTATATTATAATCCAAAAGCCGGGAAATGTCAAAAACCCGCATTTTTCGCTTGACAATAGGGAAAATAGTAGTATACTACTTATGGAAATATCATCGCTATTGTAATTGCGCATGTCGTGCCCTCCGATTGACCTGGCTCGATCTAAATATAGGGTTTCTGTCATGAAGACAAACGTCCCTTTCCCGGCCCTGGCCCTTCTGCTGGCCGCGCCGCTTTTGGCCCTGCCCTCCATGCCTTCTGCCGCCCCGCCCCAGGCCGCAAAGCTCATGTCCACGCGGACGCTGGACATCAACGCCTGGACAATTCGGACCTCAAACTACGGCAATTTTATCAACTCCTCTGGCAGCTCCGGCGGCTATTGGGGCGGCCCCTCCTACAACTACATCTACGAGACCTGCTTTTGGCTCGCGGCCACAGACACCGGCGGCACAAGGGGGGTGGCCAGCGGCTACAGCTGCACCGAGTTCGGCCCGGTCAACCCATACACCGAAAGCTACGAGAACTGGCTGAGCGATCCCCAGGCCAGGGTCTATCTTTCCACCGACCCGGCCGACGTTTTGGAATGGCCCCTACGCGACCCGGCCAACCGTCCCGTCATCAGGTCGATGCAGGACAGCTACTGCAAGTACAGCGACCAGAACCCATTTTACAGTTTCTCGGGCAGCGCCATCGTGGGCATCGTAGTGGAACAGATCACTTACGCCTGGAACTACGCGGACAACAACGACATCGTCTTCTTCTTCTTCAACGTCAAGAACAAGAACGACTACGCCCTGGCCAACTGCCGCATCGCCATCTTCGTGGACGGCGACATCGGCAACGAGGCCGGGACCTCGGCCAACGACCGGACGGCCTTCGACTGCCAGCGCAACCTGGCCATGCAGTTCCA
Organism: bacterium UBP2_UBA4780; assembly: GCA_002403115.1. Lineage (GTDB taxonomy): Bacteria > Edwardsbacteria > AC1 > AC1 > EtOH8 > UBA8901. Next base: position 5,981 of record DHHE01000113.1, read on the forward strand.
GAACGAGCCCGAGCCGGGCTGGCCGCGGACCGGGTGCATCGGCTTCAGGTTCTTCGAAAGCCCGAACAACAACACGGGCGACACGGTCCGGGTGGTGGACAATCAGTATTCCCGTCACATCCTTCCCGGCGAGCCCCTGGGGATGACCGCCTTCAAGCTCTACTCCATAGAGATCGCCCCCCAGACCGACGAGCAGAAATACCTGACCTTGGAGGGTTACAACTACCATACCATGATCAGGGACGACTACGACGAGTGGGGGGCGGTGACGCCTGCCGACAAGCGCTTCGTCCAGGCCTCGGGGCCGTTCATCCTGAAGGCGGCCAATTCGGGCAACCCGGACAGCATGACCACCCTATGCGTGGGCATCATGGCCGCCTGGGACACCGCCGCACTCAAGGCCTCCTCGGACGTGGCCCAGGCCATCTTCGACAACGACTTCGAGCTGGCCGCGCCCCCGGCGGCCCCCGCCCTGACGGCAGTTCCCGGCGACGCCAAGGTCTATCTCAGCTGGAATAAAATCGCCGAGACCAACCCGGACCCCTGCCACGCGGTCATGGACAGCGCCAAGGGCTGGTTTACCTACTTCAAGGGAAGCTGGCAGTACTGCACCGACAAGACGCTGGTGGACAGCTTCGAGATCAAGACCGGGTCCACCACCTCGCTGCGGGTGGCCCGGGACGCCCCCAATCCTTCGGGAGGCACCGACACCCTTTACGCCTTCTACAGCCAGAAGGCGATGTACTGTCCATACGACTTCCAGGCCTACGCCCTGTACCGGGCAGCCAGTAGAGAAAACCTCTCCTTCCCGGGCCTGAGGACCCAGCTGGGCGTTCTGCACACCGGCTCTTCCGGCGCTCAAAGCCGCAATTGGGACAGGGATGACGGCGTTCAGATAGTAATCGACATACGGGAATACGCCTACGTCACCCCTGGCGGCACCTACTCCCTGCCGATTTACGACACCTTGGGTACGGACTGCGGGCTGGGCTACGGCTTCGTGGACACGGACGTCAGGAACGGGATGACTTACTGGTACGGGCTCTCGGCCATCGACTACCAGCCCAACGTCTACTTCACCCACAAGTGCGCCACCACCCTGGCCTCGAACCCGTCCCTGCTGGCGGTCCCGGCCGCGCCCCGCTACGACATCCCCGGCTCCCGGCCGGCCGGGATACAGATCCGGGTGGACGCGGGCTGCCAGACCACCACCGACTACTGGTACGGCACCAAAGTGGTCAACCCCCCGAACGTGCCGAACGACAGCTTCATGCTCCACTGGCAGCCGGCGGGCAGGGTAGTCAAGGCTGGTTTATACCCCAACTACAACATCAATTACCCGGTTTACCGCGGCCATCTCTACAACGGGGCCAAGTCCCTGGTGGATTCGGTGACGCTTGTTCCGGACATCAGGCCAGAATTGTACCCTTTTACCTTTTCCTTTTTCGGTCCGGCCCGCGACGAGCTGCCCTTCGGAGGCATCGTCTTTCAACCCTTCGTGGTCTACCCGCCATCGGAGGCCGTCATCGACAGCCTGGTGATCATCGAGGCCGCCGGCGGCGGCCGTACCTACCCCCGGGACAGCATAAAACTCCAGTTGAGCCCGGTCTTCGGCGGTCCCAGTTACAGCACCACCTGGCAGTGGCGGGGGAGCGACTTCGAGATCCGGTGGAAGGACACCCTTGCCAGCAGCCTGACCGCCCAGGTGTGGGACCTGGACAACGATGTCGAGGTACCCCTGGAGGCCGGGGTGACCAAGGGCAACATGGTCCAGAGCTCCTGGTGCTTCAATCCGTTGGCCGCGGGGAACGGATCGGTCCTGGTTGACAGCAGCACCGCCACCTACACCATGGGCATGCACATCGCCGGGGCGGCGGTGTACTTCAACTACGCCGGCACCACCCTGCGGCGGATGACATCGCTGTGGCCGCATCGCCCGGAGACCGGCGACATCTGGCGGGTGTACTGCTCGGGGCCCAGGCCTCCGCACCAGGGCGGGCTGGCCGCCATTATGCTGTCTCCTCAGAAGCCGGGTTACAACATCAGTCTATCGCCCGACTCGCTCCTCTACCAGAACATCCCCAATCCGTTCTGCGGCAGGACAGCCATCGTCTATCAGGTGCCGGGCGCGTCCCCGGTCTCCCTGCATGTCTACAACATCCTCGGTCAAAGGGTGCGAACCCTGGTGGAGGGTTTTGTTCCTTCCGGGCTGCATCAAGCGCTCTGGGACGGCCGCGACTTTCGGGGTGCTCGGGTTTCCGCCGGGGTGTATTTCTGCCGTCTGCAGATCGGAAACAGGGCGCTGACG
>DHHE01000145.1 GCA_002403115.1 bacterium UBP2_UBA4780
CTGGTCATCATCCTGTTCGTGGTCTTCCTGCTGGCCTGCGGGGCCATCCTGGGCCTGTGGGGCCGGATCCCGCTCATCGGCCACCTGACGGTCTCGCTGCTGGCCCTGCCCATCTACTTCGTCTGCCTGTTCGTCGCCTTCCTGCTGGCGGCCCTGGCGGTGGCCCTGTGGTACGTGCCGGTGATCGTGGGCGCCACCAGGAGCGACACCTTCGACAGCCTGTTCGAGACCTTCTCGGCCATCACCTCCCAGCCCTGGCGTCTGGTGGTCTACACCGGCCTGTTGAAGCTGGTGACCCTGGCCGGGTTCCTGGTCTTCGGCTGGTTCACCATGGCCGCCCTGGGCATCGCCTTCCAGGTGCTCTCGGTGGCCATGGGCCAGAAATTTCTGGACATAGCCCTGTCCGGCATCGCCCTCTACACCCCGCCGGTTGCCCTCAACGCCATGATCGGGATGATGAACAGCTGCTGCGGTTTCGGCGGGATGGTGCCGTTGGCGCCCTGTTCCGACCTGGGATGGGCCGGGCACATATCGGCCTTCATCACCGGGATGACGTTCAACGTCGTCCGGCTGATCGTCCTGTCGTACGCGGCCAGCGCCTTCGTGGTCGGCCAGACCATGATCTACGGCATCATCGTCATGAAGCGCGACGAGCGCGACATCTTCGAGCGCCGGGAGGAGAAGCCGGCCGAGGTCTCCGAGCCGGAGGCCTGCGAAACCAAGGAGGAGCCGGCAACCAAGAAGGCCACGGCCCGGGCCAAGGGGAGAAAGACGGCCGGGAAGAGAAAGTAACGGCTGTTGCCAAGCGAAAAAGCGGGCGTCCTAAAGGACGCCCGCTTTCCGTTTCCCAGCCGCGCGCGCAGGCCAGGACGGCACTCAGGGACGGTGGACAATCACCTTTATGCCGTCGCCGCCCACCAGGTGATCGTTCAGCCGAACCCGGACCAGGACGATTCCCTCCACCTGCTGGGCCAGGGGCGTGCCGGCCGAAAACAGGCCTGAGGACGGATCGATGGTTCCGAAGTTGGGCGAAAGCGAGCTGGCCGACCACACCAGGACAACGCCCGGGACCGGGTTGCCGTTCTGGTCGCGCACATCGGCCTGGAACTGGTGGGTCTCGCCGGCCGTCAGGTGCCTGGGCCTAGCCCCGAGTATCTGGACCGTGTAATCGGAGACCCCGATCACGGCGTATCCCTTGCCGCCGCCGTATTCGGGCGGGATGATGGCCACCACCGTTCCCATCCTGGGCAGGGGCCCGGCGGTGAACAGGCCGTCCGGAGTGATGGTGCCCAGTCTCTCGGGAGAAACCTTCCAAATGAACCTGGCGTTGTCCGCCGCCTGCCCCTGAGTCCCGACGACGGAGGCCGAAAACTGCCTGGTCTCCCCGGGCTTCAGCAGGGCCTTGGCCGGCGACACGCGGACTACCTTGGGGCGGCCGGGCCGGACCCGGACAGAGGCGAAGTCCTGTCCCTGTCCGAACTCCGGCGGAAGCGATACCACCACCTTTCCCTGGATGACCCTGTCCCCGGCCGTGAAAAGGCCCTCGGGGGTTATGGTTCCCAGGCCTTGGGGCAGCACCTTCCAGACCCAGTATGGGGGCCGGGCCTGATTGCCCTGGGCGTCGTAGCAAACAGGTTCGAACTCGGCGCTCTGAGATGGGGCGATGGCCGCGGCTTTGGGCCTGAGCTGCACACGGTATCTCTTGACCTCATGTGCCACCACCACCAGGCCCCGAGCCTGCCCGACCGCTCCCTGGTGATCGGCCCGCACCGTCAGCGCGCCGTGCCCTGGCGACGATGATGCGGTCAGGATGCCTCCGGTGGAAACGGTCCCCAGGCCCGCCGGGGAGACCTGGTATCCGACCGCGGCCGGCACCGGACGGCCTCCGGCGTCGGTAACGGTGACTTTTAGCTGGACGGAAGCCTCCGGCTCGAGCCGCAGCCGGGCGGGTTCCAGATGGACGATCAGCGAACCCGAGGATTTGGCCGGGACGACCGCCACCCGTGCCTGGCCCATGCCCTGGGACTGTTCGGCCCTGGCCAGGGCCACTATGCGGCCGAGGCCGGTCCGCCGCGGGGTGAAAAGGCCCCGGGCGTCAACAATGCCCAGATCGCGGGGAACGACCCTCCAGGTCAGTTCCAGGCCACCGGCTTCGCCTCCGGCCATGTCCCCGACGTCGGCCTGGTATTGGACGGATGAATTGAGCCCGACCCTGGCGGTGGCGGGGGCGACCGTCACCTTGAGTCTGCGGTCCCCGGCGGGAAGGACACTGACCATGGCGTGTCCGACCGACCGTGCGCCGGAACGGGTGGTCGCCAGCGCCCTGACCAATCCCCGGCCCGGCCTTTCGGACGCAGTGAAAAGTCCGCCGTCGTCCATTGTCCCCAGGCCGGGGGGCACCACCTGCCATTCGACCTTGTCCGGGGCGGTATCGGCCGCTACCGTGAAGCTGACGGCGGCGCCGGCCTGGACCAGGGCAGGATTCGGCCTTACCACCAGCTCCCCCGCCGGGAGCGGCCCGGCCCAAACGGCCAGGGCCAAAGAAAGGAATAATCCTCTCATGACTGGCCCTCCAAAGCGAAGAAGCTGAAGGTCACCGACCGCTTATCGCCTCCTGCTTCCCGCAGGGTGATGGTGATGACGTGGCGTCCGGGCTCGATCTTCCCCGGGATGAAGCTCACCAGCTCCCCGTCGGCGATGATGCGGTCCGAAACGTCCCGATCGTTCAGTGTCATGGAGACCTCCGCCCCGGGTCGCGGCGCCGGGTAAAGGGAGGCCATTATGGAAAGGTCGTCCCCGGAAACCACGTCGCCATCCCCGGGCCACACGGGGTAGATGACGGTGGGCACGGCGGCCAGCGGGGCGGGTATGGTCCGGGGCGGTTCCTCGGGCGCCTCACCGGGGACGATGATCTCCACAGGCTTTTGCGAGACCGGCCCGTCTCTTCCCGGTTGCCTGGAGACGATGAATACCGCCGTCGCCGCTACCAGCAGGGCCGCCAGAGGGGCCAGGACCGGTCGCCAGGACGATGCCGGCATTCTCTCGTCCGCGAGGACCGCGGCTTTGAGCCTGGTTTCGAAGAACGCCGGGGGCTCGGCGGCCGGGAGGGATCGGAGGACGCGTTCCAAAGCCCGCTGTTCCTCCCAGAGACGGCGGCATCCGGGACATCGGCCGATGTGCGCGTGTAGGTCTTCCGGCAGGGCACGGCCGGGATTCTCCGCAAGCCATCGGGCCAGATTCGAGCACCTCATTGCGTCACCCCCGTTTCCAATGCAAATCCCATGAGTTTTTTCGCCAGCATCCGCCGGCCCCGCCAGAGGCGGGATTTGACGGTCCCCTCGGAACAGCCGAGTATTTCCGCGATCTTCCGGCAGTCTCGCTCATCGAAGTAGAAAAGGGTGACCGCGGCCCGGAAATCCGGGGGTAGCCCGGCCACCGCCCGGGCCACGGCCCGCGACCGCTGGTCGCTCTCCAGTCCCTCGGGCATCTCGACCGAGGCCGCGCCCTCGGGCACCTGGTCCAGCCCCAGCCATCCCCTGAGGCGCCGGCTGCGGTGGTAGCGCTTGAACCGGTTGACGGCGATTCGGTACAGCCAGGTGAATACTTCGGAGCGTCCCTGGAAGTTGCCGTAGTCCCGGTAGGCGGCCAGCCAGACATCCTGGGCCAGGTCCTGGGCGGCGTGGTAATCCCCGGTCAGCCGGTACAGCAGGCTGAACAGCTGCCGGGAATGCCTGTCAATGATCTCGGAAAAATCGTCCGGGCGTCGTTCGTCCATACAATCCTGACAAGGCTGGCAGCCTGAGTGAAGAAACCCCTACTGGGGCAGGGTGTCCCTGGTGACGACGTACGGCAGGCACCAGATCCTGGCCGAGTAAGACGCGGCGCTGTCCCCGAACAGCGTGTTCCAGGCCAATACGTCCACCGAGGAATGGCGCACGGCCGGCAGCATCAGTGGCGGAATGGAGTCGGAGGCTATTGTCCAGCTCCTGGAGAAGACGGTGACGCTTTGGCGATAGAGCGGCCAGCGCAGGTGGTGCCTGGGCAGGCGGTAGATCCACCGATGGAGGAAAGCCCAGGCGGAGTCGGCGCCATCCGTCCGGCAGTACACGGTGACCACCGCGGTATCGCCGGGGTTGAATATGGGAAGGTTCTCCCGCAGCCTGGCCGAGGACATCTCGGAGGGCACAATTTCGATGGGCCCGTTGCCGCAGCCGGTAACCACCACCCGGTCTATCACCACGTTGTAGGGCGGGTTGACGGTGGCGATCTCCAGCGGGGTGACGCCCCATATCCGCCAGCGGTCGTTCACCTTCCTAAGGCGCACCAGGCGTCGGCCCCGGTCGTGCAGGGTGTCGACATTGGGATTTATCAGGCCGTCATCGGTGTTGTCGACGAAGATGTTGCCGTAGAAATCGATGGTGACCTGGGCCAGGGCCACCGTGTTGGACGAATCGTAGCTGATGGTGACCGTCCGGGAGACCTGGTTTATCTTGCGGGCCCACCTGACGTGAACGGGGAAGGTGTCGGCCTTGGCGCCGTCCAGGAATCCGGGCGAAGCATAGGGCGTGGAGGTGTTGTCGTTGATGAAGCTGGTGGTGTCGGTGTAACCGGAATACTGGAGGAGGTTGTTGATGGCGGCGTCATCCCCGGCGGTGGGCGACTCGGCCGGATTTGTTTTGCCGCAGGAGGCCAGCAAAATGACCATGGCGGCCAACAAGGCGGGAATCAGTTTGAGTTTCATCCGCGTGACTCCATAAATATGTTATATGTTAATGGTAGTGTAATAGATTAGAGTCACAGACGGCCCCGCAAGTTCCCGATAAACACGATGAACGGCTATTTGATAAGTCCCCCGATTTCAAGCAGTTGCCTTTCCAGGGCCCGGCTGGTGAGCCGGACCTTTCGCATCCGGGCCATAGTCTTTTGACACATCTCGCCTGTCCGGCCGATATCGGCCCGCATCTGCGATAATTCCTCATAATGTGGATCTGTTTTGGCGGTTTTTCTGGCGATCAGGGACGATTCCATTACCGTGGAGCGCTGTTGGGACACAGCCCGCTCGAAGTCGTGGTAGTCCAATTCCCGGTGCTGCTGCTTGAAGGCGAAGTAATCGTTCCTCAGCCTGAAGAACCTCTCCCGGGCCAGGATCGGATGCTCTGGATAGAGCTGGCGGATCTCGTAAAGATCTCGGAGAAAATCTGCCAGCCTGACGGCCACGGACGCCAGCTCCGGCTCCATAGCGTCCAGTCTGTCCCGGACCGCCTGGGATAAGGCCATCAGCCTGGACATCCTTTCGTGCCCCGGCCCGGCGTCACCGGGTTCCGGCCCAAGCCGCTCGAGCGATTCCATCAGCTGCGACTCCAACGACTGGTGCCGCTCGGCCAGCGCCTCCAGGCGGGCCTTGGCGGCCTCGGCCCGGCCCTGCAGGGCCGCCAAATCGCCCTCGCCCTCCACCCGGCGCGACAACACGAGAAGCTGGCGCAGCATCCGCTCGCCCCTTATCCGGAGCACCCGCCATTGGCGCTGACCGTCCGCGGCGCGCCGCTTCAGGGCGTCCAGCTTCGCTTGATCGGCCCCCTTCGGCCCGCCCGAGGCGTCCTGCAGTTTGGCGACCGACCCCGCCAGCGATTCCTGCTGCTTCAAGCGCTGTTCCATGGCAGACAAAACGCTGTCGAGAGCCTTGGAGAGCCGGATGAAGGCCTTTTGGGTCCACCGTTCCCAGCGCGACTCCCTGGCCGGGTCGAAGTCCCTGGGATCCGAGAGGTCCCTGTCCCTGCGGACGAAGGCCTCGCGGAGCGCCCCCAGCCGAACCATCCGCCGGCCGAGCCGGGGCTGGAAAACCTCGACCTCGCCCTCTTCCACCGCCACCCTGGTGGTGGTGTCGGCATCGATCTCCACCCGGAAGACCGTCCCCCTGACGCCGGCCACCGCTGTCGGCGTCTCCACCTGGAAGCGGGCTTGGGCGGATGAGAGCTTGGCCACTTTGGCCCACAGTTTGCCCCAGAGCAGCTTCAGGGAGCGAACGGTGTCGGCCTGCTGGACGAGCAGGCGCGAGTTGTCGGAGATCCTGACGGAGGTCCCGTCCCCGAAGGAGATCTCGGCCCGTGAGTCCTTGCCGGTGCGCACCGAGTCGCCGGCGAAAAGGGGCTGGCCGATCTCGGCCTCGGCCAGCCGGCCCTGGCGCCAGACATGGCAGTCGCCGGTGAAGAGCGACAGGTTGGCGGCGGGCTGATCGGGCCAGGCCGCCGCGGGGGCGAGCAGGACAAGCAGGAGCAGGGATACTTTCACGGCATCCTCCGTTAAGGCCAAGGGCGATCTTCAGACACGGGTTAGAGTCGCCGGCCGGACGTTTGGTTCTCAGAAATTCACTATCAGGTTGGCGGAAACCAGGTCCTGCCGGTAGCCCTGCCCGGGATCGACCCGGTCGGTCTGGGCGATGCGCCTGGCCTGCAGGCGGTAGGACAGCGAGGCGGACAGGTCGCCGGAGAGGGAGGCCGTCAGGGCATGCTTTTCCCGGTCGGAGCTTCCGGAGACGTCCCTTGCCTGATAGTATTGATGCCCCAGGGCGGCCGTCGCCAGCCGGCGGTACAAGGGGCGGGAGACCTCGGCGGAGGCGTTATGCGACTGGGTGGTCCCCGGCGATGACGAGAAGTTGTATCCGTAGGAGGCGTAAATCCTGGCCCCCAGCGCGGAAAACCCCAGTCCGGCGCTCAGGCCGCGGTTCTGGTAGCGGTAAGCCCGGTAGGGGCGGGCGGCGTAGTCCAGCCTCAGGGACAAGCTGCTGAAGGCGCCGGCCCGCAGGCCCCAGCCGGCCCCCAACCCCCAGCCAAGCCCGGGAGCGGAGTCGGTGAAGGCCTTGTAAACGTTCCCCTGGAGGGTGGTCCGGAGACCGCCCGGCCGGCCGGCCTGGAGAAGGCCCTCCAACTCATTCTTGGCCGTCTCCAGATAGGGGCTGCCGAAACTGCGGAAGCCGGCGTCGGTCGATGAGTAGGCGAGCGAGAAATCCAAGGACCGGGAGGAACGGCCGACCCTGGCCAGGCAGCCCCAACCGCCGCTTCTTCCCCCGTCATCGGCATAGGTCCGGGTACCGGCCGCCTCCAGCTCCAACGAGTACCGGCCCATGGCCTTTCGGGCCGAGAGCCACCCGATCCGGTTAGAGGCCGGTCGCAGCGTGTCGACGAACACCATGGTGTCGGTCAGTCCGAAGATGGTGTCTGTCAGCACGAAAGTGGTGGCGCGGTAGCGCACCGAGTCGGGGAGCGACGAAGGCTGGTCGCGGCCCTGCAGGTAGCCCAGGCCCAGCGAAAGGCTGTCGCCCAACGAAAGGCCGGCGCGGCCGCCGTAGAGGTACTGGGCGAACGAACTCAGCGCGGTGTCGGCCGAGGCGGTGCGGCAGGCGGTGAAGTCCAGGGAGACCGGGCCGAACCAGGACCGTCCCAGCAAGCCCAGGGGAAGGGCGTTGGCGAAGGCCAGCGACGAGAACCCGGGGTGGAACTCGCCCAACGACAGCTCGAGGCCGTCGAGGGAGGCCTGCAGCAGGCCGTGGGGCTCGCGATCGTAGGAACGGTCGTAGCTGATGCTCCCCTGGACGAGCCCGCCCCAGAGCGGCCCCGAGAAAAAGGCGTCGCCCGAGGGCTGATGCCCCACCGGCGCGGCTAGGCCGAGGCCGGCGGTGTCCCGGTCGCATGACCCGTGCTGCCACCCCAGGCCGATGGAGGACTCCCAGGGCATGGCCGCGGCCCCGGCGAAGGCCGGGGCCGGATTCACCAAGAACGCCCAACTGTGGCGCCACAACGTGTCTCCCAGGGAAAGCCCATAGACAGAGATGCGATGGGCGCCGGCGGCCGGCGGCTCCGGCGAAAGATAGAAGACATAGTCGTCGGCCAGCTCGGCCCGGGCGGTTACGTTCACACTATCAATAAATAGTATTATATCAAGACCATCGGCGCCGGACAGCAGGGCCGAAACCTCCAAGGGCTCGTCCCCGGAAAGGGACGAATCGGGCAACGGGGATAGAATGACCAACGGCTGGAAACCCGCCTCCTCCGGGCCGACAGAATCGTCCTGCCCGGTCGAGGGCAACGACAGGAGGCCCAACAGCAGGGTTGTTAAAAGACCGCGCATGGTGGAATGATGCCAGAAAAGACGGGGAAAGTCAAGGGTCCCGACCGGATTAGACCTGATGGCAATAAAAATGGGGGGGCGTAGCCCCCCCATCCCCGGAATGCCTGGGCAGATTATTTCTTGTATCCCAGGCTCACCGTGTGGGTATATCCGATGTCCCGGGAGGGGATGACCGCATAATCGACGCAGAGCGCCTGATATCGAATGCCAAAACCAGCCCTCAGCCAGGAGACAAAACCGGCGTCCCGATCGGTCTTGATTCCGGCCCGCAGGGAAAGGTATCTGGCGAAGCTGTACTCGGCTCCGAGAGCCAACGCCAGCGCATCATCCATTGGAACTTCCACCGCCAGGGCCGGGGTCAATGGCAGGTTGGGGAAATAATAGGTGGCGCCCAGACCGAAGGTGATGGGGAGTCCGGAGGTTTCGTTGACGAACTTGAGGCCCGGCCCCAGGTTCCGGGCGGCCGCGCCCAGGGTCAGCTGGCGGAACTTCTTGACGGCCCCCAGGTCCAGCATAACAGTGCCGGCGGATTCGTTTTCGATCCTCTGGCTCAGGTAGCGGGCGGACGCCCCCAGCTGCAGCTTCTGCCTCTGCAGCCGGTAGGCGAACCCCAGGCTGACGGCCAGATCCGAGGCGGTGAAGATATTGGGGTTTCGGGCATGCTCGTCCAATCCCTCAAGTTCCCCGTAGTTAAAGTGGCTGACCGCCAGGCCCAAGGCCGTTCTTCTCCAGGCCTTGGCACCGGCCAGGTATCCGTAGTACATGTCGAGATAGGTGGGGGTGAACGAGGCGGTGGCCACCCAGCCGCCCAGATCGGCCATGCCGGCAGGGTTCCAGTGGGCCGAATAGATGTCGCCGGAGATGGCGGTGTAGGCCTCCCCCATGGCCACCGGCCGGGCGCCCTGAGGCAGGGACAGGAACACGGCCGCCTTGTCCCCGGGAACCGAGAAGGCGCTGTGGGTCAGGGCGGTAGCCGCCAGCAGTGCAAAAGTTTTTCTCATGACGCTTCCTTCCTACCTGATGATGGCTATCTTGCCTTTTTTGACGCCGGCCGAGCCGTCCACGTGGTAGATGTAGACCCCGCTGGCCGACCCCGGAGTCCAGGTGGCCAGACCGTCTCCGTCCGACTCGGAAATCTCCTTGACCAACCGGCCCTTGATGTCGTATATTCTGATGGCGGCCTGGGCGGTCAGCCCCTCGAAGTTCAGGCAGGTGTGGCCGACGTACGGCTTGAAGGGGTTGGGGAAGACCTTGAGGCCGTCCAGGTTGGCGGCGGCCAGCGGGCCTTGGACCACGATGCGGATGGAATCGCTGTCCACAGTCTGGTCGCTGCCCACCGCCCGGAGCTTGAGATACCCGGTATAGCGCCCCGCCGGCGTGCCCTCGGGGATGTACAAGGTCACCGTGGCGTCGATGGTGGCGCCGATCTCCAGGGCCGGGAACGGCGATGGGGACTCCACGAAGCCGGTCAGTATCCTCTGGGCGGGATCGCCGGCCAGGTGAAGGGTGACGCCAGTGGCCGTGAGCGAGTCTATCCGGGCGGTGCTGGGGCCGTCGCCCGGGTCCGGGTTTAAGGCCCCGCTGGTGTTGGTCAGTCGGAAGCTCCGGGAGACATAGGCCGGCCCGGCCGGCAGATCTCCGAAATCCAGGCTGTCGCCGACCGCGTCCAGGGCGTCGGGGAAGATGTCCAGATCCACCTGGCTGGTGACCACCCAGCCGCGCCGGGAGTAAATGTTCCCCTCAACATCTTCGCCCAGGTCCTGCCACACCAGGAAGAAGTTGGTGACGGCGCCGATGTTGGCGGCGGCCATGGCCGGCGGATAGAAGGCGTTGCCGTAGTTGGATGCGTCGTCGCCGGTGTAGGTGTCGAACATTTTGTAGGAGACGCCGAAGGAATCGCTGGAGTCGCTGTAAGCCGACATCCTGATCTCGAAACGGGTGCTGTCGGTCCCCAGGCTGCTGTGCCAGGCCACCACCAGGTTGCCGTTGGTGCGGTCTATCTCCACCCGGGGCCGGTAGTTCCAGTCGCCGCACCCCTTGCTCACCCAGAGGTTTGGCGCATAGCCGGCCGAGGTGTCGTGCTTCTGGCTGAAGAACAGGTGGGGCCGGCTGTAATCGCTGGCCGGGGGCATGCGGGAATCCTCCCAGATGACCAAGCAGCGACCGGGAATGCGGGTTATGCTGGGCTTGAGGCGCCGGGCGCCGGCGGTAAAGTCGTCGCAGACGGTGTCGTGGCTGGCCTGGAAGGTGGTGCCGTAGTCGTTGGAACGGTTGGCGCATATCAGCGGATGCCAATCGTTGTTGCTGATGCCGCTGTTGGACTGTTCGTAGACCACGAAGACCCGGCCGCTGTCGTCGGTGGCGACGTCGGGATGCTTGGCCGGCCGGGAGGTGTCGGCGTTGACGACGACCTGCCCAAAGAAGGTGATCCCGCCGTCGGTGGATTTGGCGCAGTAAACCTTGGTGGGGTCTGCGCCCTCGCCGTTGGCCCACACCAGGTAGAGGACGCTGTCTCCGGGATCGGCGGCGATCTTGGGCATGGGGCCGAAGTTGACCGACGAGTTCTGGTTGTTGCGCACGACGACCCCCTTGACTGTGTCGGGCTGGGTGAAGGTCTGGCCGCCGTCCGTGGAACGCGAGAGGTAGATGCGCCAGTAGCTGTCCATGTAGCGCACTTGCCAGGCAAGATAGATGTTCCCTCCCCTCCCCCGGACGATCCAGGGATAGGCGTTGTAAAGCGAATCGGGACAAACGGTCAAATTAGCGCTGAAGGAACTGCCCAGGGTGGTGGAGCGGGCGAAGCATATAGCGCTGGTGTCGTTCTGGTCACGGTCGTCTTCCCAAGCGCTGTAGATGTTCAGGCTGTCGTCGATGATGGTGTAGGGGTGCAAAGCCGGGTGCCCGGAGGCTCCCGGGGCGTCGTCCACCCTGACCTGAGGTCCCCAGGTTATGCCTTGGGCCAGGGCTAGGGAGGAAAGGCACAGAAAAGGCAAAAAGAAACGGAGCATAGCTTTGTCCCCCTTCTCTAAGTTTCGGTAATTTATACATTAGAGACAATGAGAAAAGAAATAGTTCCAAAAAAGATGAACAAAAACGCGCTTTCCTCGGCCTACATCCACGTTCCCTTCTGCCTCTCCAAGTGCCGTTATTGCGGGTTCAACTCCGCCCCCTCCCCGGGGACCGAGGAGATCGAGAGGTATTGCCGGGCCTTGGAAAAAGAAATTCGAGATCCGGAATCCGAGATTCGGGATTTAGAAACCGTGTACTTCGGGGGAGGTACGCCGACCGTGCTGTCGGCGGGCCAGATGGAATACCTGATTTCGGCTCTGGCGAAAAGGGCATCGTTTGATAGGGGCGCCGAGGCCACCATCGAGGCCAACCCGGAGACGGTCGACCTGGAAAAGCTTAGGACCCTCAGGGCTCTCGGCTTCAACCGCCTGAGCCTGGGGGTGCAGTCGTTCGACGACAATGCCCTCCGGTTTCTCGGCCGGGCCCACGACAGCCGACGGGCGATGGAGGCCTTCGAACAGGCCAGAAGGGCGGGCTTCGACAACATCGGGACGGATCTGATCCACGGGATACCCGGGCAGAGCCTGGCACAATGGGAAAACGATATTCGTAAAACGACGGATCTTTGTCCCGAGCACGTCTCGGCCTACTCGCTTACCTTCGAGCCGGGGACGGAGTTCAGCGCCCGGCGCGCCGCGGGCGCAATCAGCCCCTGCGACGAGGATTTGGAAGCCGACATGTTCCTGACGGCCAGGGAGATGCTGGCCGGGGCAGGGTACGAGCACTACGAGGTTTCGAATTACGCTAAACCCGGCTTCCGCTCCCGGCACAACCTCAATTACTGGCATTGCGGCGATTATCTTGGCTTCGGAGCCGGGGCGCACTCACACCTGGGAGGGAGGCGGTGGGCGAACGCGGAACCTTATGCGGAATACTCGGATAAGATTGAAAAAGGCGGAAAGGCGATTGCCTTCGTGGAGACGCTGACAAGGGAGCAGAGGCTGTTCGAGGCTGTTTTCCTCGGTTTGCGGATGCCGGAGGGGATTGATGCCATCGAGTTCAGATCTTCATGGGGCTTGGGGCCGCTAGCGTACAAACCGGAGGCCTGGAACAGTCTCGCCAGCGAAGGCTTGTTGCTGGTTGAACAAGGCAACCCCAGGCTTACCGATAAAGGCATGCTGATAGCCGACTCCTGCCTGGCAAGATTCGCTCCGTGAGTCATGACCGTCCATCAAAAAAGCCCCGGCAGGGGCTTTTTTGATGAGTACAGCCTTGATGGCGAAAACCCGGTGAAGAGAGCATCCGGAAAGTGTGTCACAGAATATAACACAATAAATATCATATCTTTTAGGATAACGTCGGGACAAACGTAACTGCATGATTGTTAATGCTTTGTAAAAACGACCAAGCGGGCACGCGATATGCATCTTCATTTCTCTAAGAAACAGCTAGTAAAGGAAAACAAATGAAGATCACCAGCTTCGTCATCGCACTGTTCTTGGCGGCGATTGCCGCCGGAAGCCTGTTGGCCATGCCCCCGCGCGACGGCATATCGGAACCGAAGGCCCTCCAGGATCTCAAAGAGCAGGGCATCATCGACAACCCAGGCCAGGGGTTGATGGCCGAGCACGGCTTGCCCAAGGTCTCGGGAACCAGGACATATCCGGTGGTCATGGGATACTTCACCGATCAGGCCAGCTCCTACACCCAGGCCCAGTTCCAGACCCAGCTGTTCTCCACGGCCTCGGGCGCCAAGTCGGTGACCAACTACTACAAGGATATGTCGTACAACACCATGACCTGCACCGGCACGGTCAATCCCTGGGGCTCGTCAGGAAACACCAAGAGCTACTTCGCCAACGGGAACTACGGGATAAGCAACACCTATCCCAAGAACACCCCGGGGTTCATATACGCCCTGCTGGCTGCCCTGGACGCCACCGTCAACTTCGCCGACCCGGCCTTCGACGTCAACAACGACTATTACGTCGACGTGCTGTGGGTGGTTCACTCGGGCAAGGGCGCCGAAGAGACCAACTCCACCTCGGACATCTGGTCCCACTCCAGCCAGATGACCAACTGGTCCGGCGTGGCCGCCTACGCCACCAACGACTACCGGAACGGCAACCGGGTGTACATCAACAAGTACATCATCATGCCGGAGAAGACCAACTACGCGGACGGCAGCACCAGCACCACCGAGATGATCGGCGTCGGCGTCTTCTGCCACGAGTTCGGGCACGCCCTGGGCCTGCCGGACCTCTATGACACCGGCGGTTACGACGGTGTTTCGGGCCAGGGCCTGGGCCACTGGTCGGTGATGGCCGGCGGGTCATGGGGCGGCAACGGCATCACCAACGGCACCCCGGTATCGCTTGATGTCTGGTCCAAACGCTACCTTGGCTGGGCCAGCCCCGCCAACATCACGGCCAACACCTCCGGCACCACCGTGGCCAGCATCCTGAACACCCAGACCAACAGCTCGTACCGGCTGGCCAAGAACGGCGGCACATCGGAGACCCAATACTGGCTCATCGAGAACCGGTACAAGAGCGCCTCCGGCCCGGTATCCGGCGTGACCTGGGACGCCTACCTGCCTGGGTCGGGGCTGGCCGTCTACCACATCGACGAGACCTATGCCGGTTACAGCACCACGTACTTCACCGGCAACAAGGTCAACGTCAACTCCACCACCGGCTCCTCCCGCAACCGGCCCTACGGCGTGGCCCTGGAGGAGACCGACATGACCACGGCCGGCTACTCGGGCTCCGAGCTCTACACCGGGGCCAACAGCGGCGAGGCGGTCGACGTGTTCAACAGCTCCACCCAGGCCAGCTTCGACAGCGTCGGCACCGCCTACCCCATCAGCTACAAGAACGACGGGTCTACCAAGTCCGGGATCTCCATAGCGTCCATTTCGGCGGCCGGGGCCAGCATGACCGCCAGCTTCCGCATCAACTCCGGCACCACCGCCACCCCGACGCTGGCGGTCAGCATGGCCTCGTGGTCGCCGGCCGCGGCCGGCGGGACCTCTGGCACTGTCAACGTCACCAATTCGGGGACCACCAGCGTCATCGCCTACACTGTCAGCTCAAACCAGACTTGGTTGACGGTATCGGCTGCCAGCGGCAATACCCCGGGCTCGTTCACCATGACGGCGGCGGTCAACACCGGCGCCGCCCGTTCGGCCACGGTCACCATAACCGCCACCACCTCGGGGGTGGCCGGATCTCCAAAGACCATAAGCGTCACCCAGGCCGCGGCCAGCGGCCAGAACGACGC
>DHHE01000208.1:0-4057 GCA_002403115.1 bacterium UBP2_UBA4780
AGGAACAGGTTGGCCACATACGGCTTGGCGATGAAGGGCAGTGCCAGCTCCGGGCGGTAGTCGCAGCATATCAGCACCGGCTTGTCCGCTAAGTGCTCCACTATCTGCTCCAAGAGCTCCTGCGAAAGCGAGTCGCCCCATTGCAGGTCCTCGAAGGCCAGCGCCAGCGGCTGCTTGGCGGCGATGCGGTCGAACACCTGCCCGATGCCCTCGAATGTCTTGCGCTTCCTCTTCTCCGGGTCCAGGTCCTCGGCCTCGGGATAGTGCACGCCCAAAAGAGATCCTAGGAAAGGCTCGTAGTCTCCCAGGTCCCAGGCGTGGAGCCTCTCCTGGATCCTCTCCCTCCTCTGGTCGGTCGAGTCCCTCTCGCCGATCTCGAACAGGGCGTTCAGTTGGCGGATGAAGGGCAGGTAGGCGGCCGAGGCGGCGTAGGAATAGCACTTGCCCTTGGCGAAACGGAAGCCCTGGTCCCTGGCCAAGAGCTCCAGCTCCTTGGCCAGCCGCGATTTTCCTATTCCCGGCTCGCCGGAGATGGCCACCACCCGGCCCTGGCCGGCCTTGGCGGCGGCGATGGCCTGCTTGACGGCCTCCATCTCGGCCATCCGGCCCACCAGCTTGACGCTGCCGGCCCGCAGGCCGCCGGCCTTGTCCTCCTCCTGCCTGCCCAGGATCAGGTAGACGTTCTGGGGCTTGGACTTCCCCTTGACCATCACCGGCTTCAGTTTCTTGAGCTTGATCTTGCCCTTGACCTGGCGGTAGGTGTTCTCGCCGATGACACACTGCCGGGCGGTGGCCACCTTCTCCAGCCGGGCGGCCAGGTTGACCCCATCGCCGATGACCGAGTACTCCATCCGGCCCTTGGAGCCGACGTTGAGGGCCACCACCTCGCCGGTGTTCAGGCCGATGCTCATGGCCAGGTCCATCTTCAGCTCGACGCTGAAGCGGTCCATGGCCTCCAGCATCTCGATGGCCGCCAGGCAGGCACGCAGCGGGTCGTCCTCGTGGGCCACCGGGGCCCCGAACAGCACCATCAGGGCGTCGCCCATGAACTTGTCGATGTGGCCGCCGTAGCGCTCGGCGATGTCCACCATGGTGTCGAAGTACTTGTTGATGACCTCGACCACCTGCTCCGGGTCCATGGTCTCGGACATTGAGGTGAAGCCCGACATATCGCCGAAGAGGACGGTCACCTGACGCCGCTCCCCCTCGACCTTGACCCCCTCGGGGTTGGCCAGTATCTTGTCGGTGACCCGCTTGGGCAGGTACTTCTGGATGGCGCTGACGATCTTCCCGGCCTGGTCCAGCCGCCTGAATACCGTCTCCTCCAGCCGTTCCTCGGGCACGCTCTCGCTGCGGCCGGTGATCTCGTCCAGCCGCTCCAGTATCCTCCTGGCCAGCTCGGTCCTGTCCATTACGGGCCTCCCGCTATGGTTTCTTCTTGATCCGGTTCAGCCGCTTGTCGTCGCGCTCCATGGCCCGCAGCAGCTTCTTCATCTGGAACTCCTGGCTGGAGAACTGCCTCTCCCGCTCCTCCAGCCAGAGGTGGATGCGCCCGGTCAGCTGAAGAACCTCCTCCGGCGTCAGCTCCCCGTGCAGCTGGGCGTCGATGATCCTGTTCATCAGCTTGGGCCCCATCTCCAGGTCGCCCTCGCGCTTCAGCTGCTCCAGGACCTTCACCAGCCTCAGGTAGTGGTTGAGGTGGCTGCTCATCCGCGCCTTCCACCGGGCCGGCGCCGGTTTTTAGCTTGACAGCGGCCCGGAGCTTTGCTATCCTTATAATGCAGGGCGACGGTCCTACGATATCAGGTTCCTGAACTTGTCGTCGGTGGCCCGCAGCCGCTGGAAGACGGCTTTCAGCAGGGCGATCAGTATCTTGGAGGTGATGCCCGGATCGGTCTCCAGCATCTGCTCGAAGGCCTTCTTGGTGATGACCACCAGTTCGGCGTCGTCGGTTATCTTGGCGGTGGCCGACCGGGGCTGGTCGTCCAGCAGGGACATCTCCCCGAAGAAGCTGCCGGGGCCGACCGTGGCCAGCAGCAGCTCTTTCTTGTCGGCTCCGGTCTTATAGATGCCGACCGAGCCGGACTGGACCAGGTACATCACCTCGCCCGGGGTGTCCTCGTAGAACAGCGCCCGGCCGGCCTTGTAGCCGCGCACGAATATCATCTTGGATATCCGCTCCAGCTCGTCCGGGCTGAGGCCGCCGAAGAGCTGGTTGCCCTTGAGCAACTCGGTGGATACCGGCATGGTTCCTCCCGTAATTTAGTAAAGGTGTGCCGACATGGACGAGATCGCCGAACTGAGGAAATGCATCCTGTTCCAGGAGCTGACCGACCAGGAGCTGGGCACCATCACCCAGCTGATGTCCACCGACGCCGAGAGCTTCATGCCCGGGGAGACCATCTGCCAGATCGACGCCCCTGGAGACAGCATGTACCTGGTGAAGTCGGGCAAGGTCCAGATCTTCCTGCCCGGGGACCCGGACAAAATCGTCCTGGCCGAATTGGGGTCGGGCAAGTTCTTCGGCGAGATGTCCCTTTTGGACAAGTCCCCCCGCTCCGCCAACGTGGCCGCCCTGGAGCAGACCGAGATCTTCGTGCTCACCCGGAAGCACGTGGCCTACCTGCTGGAGAAGGAGCCCAAGATCGCGGCCAAGGTGATGATCGCCCTGGCCCGGGTGTTGTCGGCCAGGATCCGGGTGCTCAACGAGCGCATCCAGTCGGCGCTGTCGTCGGAATGAGGCCGGGATCCGGCCTCCGTAAAACCAAGGGACGGAAGATCTCGTTCGGCCCTAGACCGCACTCCCCGGCCAAGGCCAGCGAGTAATCCAGACGGCACAACCGGTCCCGGCCGTGCCCGTCAGAGCCCAGCGAGAAGCGCACCCCCGCTCGCCGGGCTTTTTCTATCAACCCCCTCCCCGGAAGCTCCCAACGCGAGCTTATCTCCAGGGCGAACCCGTGCTCCAGGGCCAGCTCGATGATCCCCCTGTCCCAGTCATCGTCCAGCAGTTGAGAAGAGGCTGGCCTCAGGCCCACGGGCAGCAGGCCGGGGTGGGCCAGGATGTGGAAGCGCTGCTCCCGGGCCCCCTTATCGATGGCCTCCAGTATCAGGCCCAGAACGACATCGGGGTCGCCCGCCGCCGCGGGATCGAAGAAATCCAGGCGGCTTCCTCCCTCCCCTCCCGGCATGGCCAGGGAATGCACCCCGCCGATCAGGTAGTCGCACCTGGCCAGGCGTTCCGGTGTTACCGACCCGGGGTTCCCCAGGTCCAGCTCGGCCGATCGGAAAAGCGGCAATTTTTCCAGGGCCTCGAGATACTGGTCGAACCGTTCGTTCGTCCCCATCTGGAAATGGCCCCGGCCGCAATGGTCGGCGATGCCCACGCCGTATCCCTTCCCCCGGGCGATCTCCAGCACCTCCTCCGGCGAAAGCCTGCCGTCCGAGAAGGTGGTGTGTGTGTGGAGGTCGCAGGGGCGACCGTCGCCGCCGTTCATCTTCTAATTTTATACCGTATCCCCCGCAATGTCAACAGAAACCTCGGCTTCCTTCTGCTGGAGGCCGGCCTGTTCTCGCCTGTCGTGGCTTGACATGCCGTCCGCTATCGTGTACAATAAAGGAAACTGATAATACTGAAAAAGTTTTCTTGGTTTCCATGAAGACCCGCCGAGCAAAAACCCCGGAGCGCATAGTCGCCGGCGCCTCCGCCCGTTTCCTGGCGCAAGGCTTCAGCCGGGTAACCATGGACCGGCTGGCCGCCGACCTGGGGGTCAGCAAGAAGACCCTCTACCGGCACTTCGCCAGCAAGGAGCAGCTGCTTTACGCCGTGGTCACCCGCTTCCTGGAGGAGACGACCGCCTCGGTGGATGCCATCCTCAAAGGGCCGGGGCATGACCTGCCGGACAAGCTGACCGCCCTGATGGATTTCATGGGCCGCCGCCTGTCCGGTGTCAGCCTCGTCTTCCTCGAGGAGCTGGAGCGCCATGCCCCCGACATGTGGCGGGAGGTCCAGGAGTTCCGGCGCCGCCGGATTACCGAGAATATCCTGAAGCTCTACCGG
>DHHE01000208.1:4124-6400 GCA_002403115.1 bacterium UBP2_UBA4780
TCCCAGGTCATCAGGGCCGTCATCACCATC
Source organism: bacterium UBP2_UBA4780 (assembly GCA_002403115.1). Lineage (GTDB taxonomy): Bacteria > Edwardsbacteria > AC1 > AC1 > EtOH8 > UBA8901. The sequence goes on from DHHE01000208.1 coordinate 4,155, forward strand.
TTCCTTCACGGAACCCTGGCCGGCGACACCCGCCTGGCGCGCCAAAAGAAGAACAGAAGTCCGGAGGTCCGCATATGAGGCATCCGATCATGAGGCCTGGCGTTTTCCCGGCGCTCGTCCTGCTGTCGCTGGCCGGCGGCGGCTGCGGCCGGGAAAACCCGCGCCTGCTCACCGGCTCGGGCATCATCGAGGTGACCGAGGTGGTGGTCCGCTCCAAGGTCATGGGAAGGGTCTCCAGCCTGGGGTTCGACGAGGGACTGCCGGTCGAGGCCGGGCAGGTCCTGGCCCGCCTGGCCGCCGACGAGCTCGGGGCCCAGGAACGGCAGGCGCTATCGGCCTCGGCCACCGCCCGGCAGCAGGTCACCCTGGCCGAGAACGATCTCCGCCTGGCCGAGGACAGCTATGGCCGCAACAAGCCGCTTTTCGACTCCGGGATGCTGTCCGAACAGGCCTTCTATCAGATCGAATCACGGCTCAGGGCCTCCCGGTCCCAGCTGGAATCCGCCCGGGGTGGCCTGGCCCAGGCCCAGGCCGGGCTGAGCCTGGTGCGGGCGCAGTTGAGCGGCGCCACCATCATCGCACCGGTCTCGGGCACCGCCCTGGAGCGGAACATCGAGGTCGGCGAGCTGGCCATGGCGGGCACCGCCATCTGCAAGATCGGCGACCTGACCAGGCCCTACTTGAGGATTTACGTTCCCGAGGGCCGTTACGGCCGGGTCCAGCTGGACCAGCCGGCCCGGGTCTTCGTGAACTCCCATCCGGGAAAGGCCTTCCCCGGCCGGGTGGCCGTAATCGCCGACCAGGCCGAGTTCACCCCCAAGGACGTCCAGACCAGGGAGGAGCGGACCAAGCTGGTGTTCGCGGTCAAGATAGCGCTCGACAACCCGCAGGCTTTGCTGAAGCCCGGCATGCCGGCCGATGCTGAGATAGACATACAATAATTTATCCGATTCACCACCATGATACAAAGGCACCGGACCCAATCGTGAATTGTAAGTAGTGATATTTGTGCCTTTGTGACATCTAGTCTGTCCGATGATGCCGGCAGTAGAGACAAATAAGCTTGCCAAAAGCTATAAGAAGGTGGAGGCCCTCAAGCCGCTGGACCTGGCCATAGAGCCGGGCGAGATCTTCGGCTTGGTGGGGCCGGACGGCGCCGGCAAGACCACGGCCATCAAGCTCCTGGCCTCCCTGCTGAGGCCGACCTCGGGCCGGGCCGGCGTCTTCGGATTCGACACGGCCAGCCAGCCGGAGGCCGTCCGCTCCCAAATTGGCTACATGTCGCAGTCGTTCGCCCTATACCCCGAGCTGACCGTCCGGGAGAACCTGGACTTTTTCGCCGACATCTACCGGGTGAAGCCCGGGGACAAAAAGACCCGCCTTCAGGAGTTGATGGACTTCTCTCGCCTGGGCCCGTTCCGGGACCGGCTGGCCGGGAAACTTTCCGGCGGCATGAAGCAGAAACTGGCCGTCTCCTGCGCCCTGATCCACACCCCAAGGCTTTTGCTGCTGGACGAGCCCACCACCGGGATCGACCCCATATCCCGACGGGAACTGTGGAAGCTTCTTTACGACATATGGAAGGGCGGGGTGACCATTGTGGTGGCCACCCCATACATGGACGAAGCCGAACGCTGCGGCCGGGTGGCCCTGATGGACGGGGGCCGGATGCTTCTCTGCGACACTCCGGAGCACCTGAAGTCCGGGCTGGGGCTGGAGGTGATCGAGGCGGACCATGAGGAGCCGACGCGGATCCAGGAACTGATTGCGGCCTGGAACGGGGTGGACGGGATCCACCGCTTCGGCCGTCTCCTCCATTTGCACCTTGGGGATCCTTCCGTCCAGCGCCCGAAGCTTGAGGCCGCGCTCCGCGGGACCGGGGCCAGGCTCCGCCGCATCGAGCCCAGCCTGGAGGACGTGTTCCTCGCCATGACCGGAAGATAGCGGGCAATCCCCATGTCGGGCATAGACGCCAAGGGTCTCACCAAGCGTTTCGGCGGCTTCACCGCAGCCGACGACGTCTCGTTCTCGGTGGATCCGGGGGAGGTCTTCGGGTTCCTGGGCCCCAACGGATCGGGCAAGTCCACCATCATCCGCATGCTCTGCGGCATCATCGGGCCGAGCTCGGGCACCGCCTCGGTGGCCGGCTACGATGTCGTCACCCAGCCGGAACAGGTCAAGACCTCCATCGGGTACATGTCCCAGAGATTCTCCCTTTACCCGGAGCTCACCGCCGGCGAGAACTT